>CAIMFE010000173.1 GCA_903840235.1 uncultured Opitutia bacterium
AAAGTAAACTTCGTGGCTGAAGCTTGGGTGAAAGAATTTGAGCGACTCCATCCAGGGATGGCTGAAATTCGTGGCCCGGCCCCAT
Source organism: uncultured Opitutia bacterium (assembly GCA_903840235.1). Taxonomy (GTDB): domain Bacteria; phylum Verrucomicrobiota; class Verrucomicrobiia; order Opitutales; family UBA953; genus UBA953. Next base: position 86 of record CAIMFE010000173.1, read on the forward strand.
GTCCCTTTGAACGCGTGCAAGATCAACACCGCGTGCACTTGTGGTATTTTGTGAGCGGCGTGAAGTCGTTGCTCGCTGCGATTCTTCCACTGCGTGCAAAGATTTTACGTGATGAAGATGTCATTGATACCATCGACGTCGACGCGCAGGACTGCGGGTAAATTCATGGTGGTCGCGACAGGATTCGAACCTGTGACTTCTACAATGTGAATGTAGCGCTCTAACCAGCTGAGCTACGCGACCCCGTTAATACAGTATAATCTATTTCAAATATAAGGCGAATCGGTCCGATTCTTTGCTGAGACTTGCCTTAAATCTTAAACGTTTTAGTCTATAAGATATGTCAGTCGCCACCACACCCACCCTCCGCCAGGCCGATGAGCGATTGATTCGGCTGACACCGTCGGCGGGTGTGAAAGTAAAAGCTCTGGCTGAACGCGAGACCCAGGGTCGTTTTCTCCGTGCAGCGATTTCAGGCGGCGGTTGTAATGGTCTTTCTTACAAACTCCGATTCGTCGGCGAATCCAAAGAGGGTGATATTTTAGTTAATTCCGCCGGTGTAGATGTTTTGGTAGATCCGAAGTCCGCCCTCTATCTTCGCGGAACCGTTCTGGATTACTCTGACAAAATGATTGGCGGTGGCTTTAAGTTCTCAAATCCCAATGCCAAAGCCAGTTGTTCGTGTGGGGAGAGTTTTTCGCTGTAGCGGAGCTACAGCGAGGGGACAAGCTGGCAAGGTGACACGGTGACAAGGGGAGAGGCATGGACGCGATGCAGTCGCGCCCCTACCTATTCTTGCCATCGTGCGCAGTTGTCCCCTAGTTATTCTTTATGTTCACCTTGTTAAAAACAGATACGGCGACAGCTGCACGCTTGGGTGTTCTTAAAACTCCGCATGGTGAAGTGCGTACACCGGTCTTCATGCCCGTAGGCACACAAGCCACGGTGAAGGGCCTCACCCCGCAAATGGTTGCCGATACGGGTGCACAAATTTTATTAAGTAATACGTATCACTTAAATCTTCGACCCGGACGTGAGATTGTTCGTCAGGCCGGCGGACTTCATAAATTCATGAATTGGGATAAGCCGATTCTGACCGACAGCGGAGGCTTCCAAGTTTTCTCGTTAGCTAAGTTCCGTCAGGTCACCGACGAGGGTATTCATTTTAAATCTCACCTCGATGGCTCACCGCTCTTCTTGGACGTCAAAGATTGCCTAGCGATTCAAGACGCACTCGGATCCGACATCGCCATGGTTCTCGACGAATGTCCACCTTGGCCCTGCGAACGTGCCGCCTGTGAAGTCGCCGTAAACCGCACCATCCGTTGGGCTAAAGAGATGTTACAACTCGCTAAGGATAATGGATTCCTGGCTTCGGGCCGTCACTTATTCTGCATCAATCAAGGATCGGTCTTTGAAGATTTACGCGTTCGCTGTGCAGAAGAATTAGCCGGACTCGACTTTCCTGGTTTTGCGATTGGTGGCGTGAGCGTGGGTGAGCCTGAAGAAGAAATGCTCCGTCAGGTCAGCATCGCCGCACCTTTATTGCCTAAAAATAAACCACGCTACGTCATGGGCGTGGGTACGCCTCCGCAATTATTACGCATGGTGGCGCTCGGTGCAGATATGTTTGATTGCACCATGCCTACTCGCATTGGTCGTCACGGCGGTGCGTTCACACCCGATGGTCCGGTGAGCTTAAAGCACTTACGTTACAAAGAAGATCACCGTCCACTCGTGGAAGGTTTAGATAATTATACCTGCAAGAATTTCTCACGCGCTTATCTCCGTCACCTACACCACGCGACTGAATCCCTCGGTGGTACCTTGCTCGCGCTCCATAATATTCACTTCCTGCAAGATCTCATGAGACAAGCCCACGAGCATATTGCCGCGGGCGATTTCGCCTCCTGGTCCAAAGCTTGGTGCGAGCGTTATGAAGCCGGCGCCAAGGACGAGATTCCCGCAGGCGAGTAAGCAGTTTTAACGTCGATTTCCGTTAAAACTCAGGCGCATGCCGCGGGTAGTGTGATTTACTTTTCCGTTTTCGTACACACTGACCCCGTTTACAAAAGTTTGGTGGATACTATTTTTGAAAGTATGTCCTTCGAGAGGTGACCAACCACACTGATACAGAATATTTCCTTTGTTTACGGTGAAAGATTTTTTGGGATCCACGACCACGAGGTCTGCCCAATAGCCCTCGCGAATGAATCCACGATTCTCAACTCCGAATAAAACAGCGGGTGCATGACACGCACGTTCCACCGTTTTTTCTAAACTGAAGACCCCTTGGTCGACTAAATCCAGTAGCACCAAGAGCGAATGTTGAACGAGGGGAAGTCCGGAAGGCGCCTTGAAATATTTCTGAGCTTTCTCCTCGGCGGTATGGGGTGCATGGTCGGTCGCAATGACATCGATGACTCCTTGATTAACCGCCTCGCGTACGGCGGCTCGATCTTGTACGGTCTTAATCGCCGGATTGCATTTAATCTTATGTCCGAGTCGGGCATAGTCCTGATCGCTAAACCAAAGGTGATGTACGCAGGCCTCCGCGGTGATGCGTTTTTTACCGAGAGGTTCGGCTGAAAATAGACTTAGCTCCTTGGCGGTGGTGATGTGTAGGACGTGCAGTCGAGCCCCGTGTTTCTTAGCTAAACTCACCGCGAGTGATGACGAAGCATAACAAGCGTCTGCATTACGAATAATTGGATGCTCACTCGCTGGAACATCTTCACCCCATTTTGATTTAGCTGCTGCTTCAGCTGCCTTAATCATCGGTGTATCCTCGCAGTGAGTAGCGATGAGGGTGGGAGAGTGTTTGAA
>CAIMFE010000174.1 GCA_903840235.1 uncultured Opitutia bacterium
ACGTAAGACCGAAGGGGAGCGTTTCCCTGGCGCGGTAGATACGCTTTGTATCGAAGCCATGATGCAGGATCGCAAAGCTTTGCAGGCCGGAACCTCTCATTACCTCGGACAGAACTTCGCGAAGTCCTGTAATATTCGCTTCCAAGATGAAGCTTCGAATATGCAGTACGCCCACACGACTTCATGGGGCGTCTCTACGCGTTTAATCGGTGGAATGATAATGACTCACTCGGACGATGATGGTTTTGTGGCACCGCCTCGTTTAGCTCCTCAGCACGTTGTTATTTTACCTATTTATAAAGACGACGCTTCTAAGGCACAGGTCTTAGAATACTGCGAATCCTTGAAAAAAGAATTAACTGCTCAACGCTTCCATGAACGTAAATTAGTAGTGACGATTGATAACCGTGATTTACGTGGCGGGGAAAAAGCCTGGGGTTGGATTAAAAAAGGTGTGCCTTTAAGAGTTGAAGTCGGTCCTCGCGATATCGCTTCGGGCTCAGTCTTTGTGGCGCGTCGCGACACCGGAGAGAAGTCCGGCATTCCCCGCACTGAGTTTGTCAGCAGCGTGATTGCTCGCCTCCAATCCATCCAAGATAATTTACTCGCGAAAGCGAAAGCGCATCGCGCGGAAAACACTCGCGAAATTAATTCATGGGAAGAACTGAAAGCTTTCTTCACGCCCAAGAATGCGAATGATCCTGAAATGCACGGCGGCTTTGCGCTCTGTCACTGGAACGGCAGCAAAGAAGTCGAACGACGCTTAAAAGATGAACTCAAGGTGACTATCCGTTGTATCGCTTTAGACGCCAAAGAAGAAGCAGGGAAGTGTGTCGTGACCGGCGAGCCCAGTAAGCGTCGTGTAGTCATGGCGAAGGCTTACTAAGAATTGAGGGGACACGTGGGCAAGTGGGCATGTTGGCAAGGGGTAGTGTAAGACGCGACGTAGTCGCGTCACTACCTAGTCGAATCTAGGTTTCGATTGGTCGATTGACCCAGCGACCGAGACTCTCTTAATGTGTTTCAGTATTCCTACGCTTCTAATCTTATGACTCTCCCCAAACCTAAATTCGTGGCTAAAATTGAAAATATTTTTGAAGGTATTATTTTCTCTAGCCGCTGGATTCAGGCGCCGATCTATGGCGCGCTGATGATTGCAGCAGGTGCCTACGCTTGGAAGAGCATCGAAGAGCTCATTCATATTCTTTCAGATTTCAGTAAACTCTCTGAAGCACAAATCATGGTCGGCCTCTTATCTTTAGTAGATATTTCCATGGTGGCTAACCTCGTGAACATGGTGGTCGTTGGCGGTTACGTTACCTTCGTTAGTAATATTGATTTTAATGATAACAAAGATCGCCCCGATTGGCTCGATCACATCAACGGCAATAGCCTAAAGACTAAGCTGGCTGGATCACTGGCCTCTATCTCGGCTATTCACCTGCTCAAAAGTTTTATCAATATCACTGGCGCAGCAAATATAACCATGACTGACAACCAAGCCCGCGTGATTCTCTGGCAGTCCGTTATTCATGGCGTATTTCTTATCTCGATGATCCTTTTTGCCTGGAGTGAACGCATCCAACGTCACGAGAAGCATTAAGATTAGGGGACAAGTGGGCAAGGTGACACGGTGACAAGGGGAGATGCGTGGACGCGACTGCGTCGCGTCACTCTCCGACCGCACCTGCTTCGCCGTCGCTAAATTTGAGGCGGATTTTTTTGCCTGTCTTGATCGATTTACTGGAGCTGATGACTTTGCCTTCGGCGTCGCGGACAATCGAATATCCCCGAGCTAAAACGGATTCAAAGCCTGCCGACTGTAATCTTTTATTGAGCTGATTAACTTTTTCGCGGGTAACTCCGAGTCGAGCTTTGGGTGATAAGCGATGGAGTTCACTGCCGAGCTCAGAAAGTTTGTGTCGTTGATCTGCTAAAAACTCTTCGGCAACACTGGTCAACTGGGCATACAATAAATCTAAATCCTGATGCAGGGATTGAATTTTATTTTTGGGAGAGTGTTGCGCGAGTTGCCCACTTAAGAATTTAAGTTGGGTGAGGAGTTTAGTTTGTCCCGAGGCAATCAGTTCGGCTGCTGCCGTGGGAGTTTCCGCGCGTTTGTCCGCAGCGTAGTCGCACAGCGTAAAATCGGTTTGGTGTCCGACGGCCGAAATCACGGGCGTCTTACTGGCCCGCACTGCGCGAACTAATTTTTCATCGTTAAATCCCCAGAGATCTTCCGCTGAACCTCCTCCACGCCCTACGACAATTAAATCGATTCCTGGAATTTCATTAGCCAGTTTGAGACCTTGTAATACTGAGCCTGCACAGCTTTCACCCTGAACTCGGGCTGGGACGAGCCACACCGTTCCACGCCAGCCACGTGTTTTAAGTACTTCAGTAAAATCATGCCACACCGCGCCGATTTCTGATGTGACGAAGGCTACCACTTTAGGGAAGGTAGGAATGGGTCGCTTAATTTCTTCTTCAAATAGACCTTCAGCTTTTAATTTCGCGAGTAACTCTAAATACTTTTTCTGTAATTCGCCTTCGCCCTCAGGCTTCATGGAGTCGATGACCAGCGAAAGCTTTCCCGACTTTCCGTAGAAATCTACTTTCGCTTTTACGACGACGCGGAGTCCGTCTTTGATTTGAAATTTAATCCAGCGCGCCTGGAATCCGTAGAGGATGCAATCTACTTTCGCTTCAGCATCCTTAAGGGAAAAATAGTGATGTCCGGACGGGTAGGTTTTGTAGCCCGAAATTTCTCCGACCACTTCAACGGTACCAAGCCCGTTGACGTGACCTTTGATGACGTCAGTTAAATCGGAAACCGTTAGCGGTAACGAGTCAGGCATTAAGCCATAGAACTACTTTGCCTTAGAGTCGTCAAGCGATGGCACGGCACGCAGCTGAATACTGTCGATGACTTGAGGTCCAAGAATCACGTTGGTCACGATCACCAGAACTTGGCCAGGCTTACAATGTCCGCCGTCACGTAAGTGCTTTAAGGCAGTAGTGATATTTTCATCTGCTTGGGGACTGAATTTAATAAAGAAAGGAGTAACGCCCCAAAGTAGACCCATGCGACGATGGACGTTGATGTCCTCGGAGAAGGCGAAAATAGGGCAACCGACCGCACGTAAGGCTGAAAGGGCGCGAGGAACGTCGCCATTGCGCGTGAAGGCGATGATACCAGTGTTTTCTAAATCTTGGGCGAGGCTCGCAGCGGAGCGAAGTAACTTAACTTTCGGAGTATCGTTCGGCTGTTCGGCACTCAGTTTTTTTGGCAAGTCTTGCTCCGTCGCCATGGCGATTTTTGACATGACTTCGACACAACGAATTGGGTGTTTGCCGGTGGTGGTTTCGCCTGAAAGCATGACGGAGTCAGCTAATTCTAAAACGGCGTTGGAGACGTCGGTTACTTCAGCACGTGTCGGCACAGGGTTTGTGATCATCGACTCCAACATGTGGGTTGCGACAATGACTGGTTTGCGTGCGGCGATGGACATCGCGACGGCGCGACGTTGAACCGATGGAAGTGTTTCGTAAGGAATCTCGATACCTAAATCTCCACGAGCAACCATGAGTGCGTCGGAGGCTTCAATAATCGAAGCTAAATGTTCAATTGCTGATTGATCTTCAATCTTCGCAATAATTTGTGCCTTGGAATGTTTTTCTAAAAGTAATCGACGGAGACTATGAACATCACTCGCTTCACGTACAAATGAAAGCGCGTAGTAATCGATACCTACTTCGCATCCAACTGCGATATCCTCGCGATCTTTATCGGTGAGTGCAGGGAGTTCGATTTTTACACCCGGTAAATTAATGTGGCGGCGGCTACCCATCGAGCCGGGTTGTTCGACCTTACAGCACAAGCGATCGGACTTTTGTTCAAGGACGCGTAATTGAATGAGACCATTATCAATGAGAACTACGCCGCCGACAGGGACGGAACGAATGATAGGAGGGTAGTTGGAGGTGATAAGAACTTTATCGCCATCAGCTTTGGCGTCAGTTGTACCCGTGACATCCACCAATTGTCCGACCGTCAGGTTAATTGATTGTTTAAGAGCCCCCGTACGAATTTCGGGCCCTTTGACGTCCATCATAGTGGCTAGGTCCACGCCCATTCTTTTACTTACCAAGCGCACTCTTTCGACAATCTGACGAACCCAAGCGTGATCCGCATGGGCCATGTTCAGGCGCACTACATTCGCGCCTGCCTTGATTATTGCCTCTAAATTGGCCTCGGACTCAGTCGCGGGTCCAATTGTAAAAGTGATACGTGTATGTCTGTATGGCTTCACGAGTTTATGAGTAGTTGTGAAGACTCACTAATGGCAAGTGAAACATTTCCTACTGCGAGATTTATGAAACTTTTTGAGCAATCACATCCCTTTTTACCTTCGTTAACTCCTCGAAAAAAGTGGGTGTTTCAAAAGGCCAAGGGTTTTCTTCGCAAATCCGCCAATTTTGATGGTTTTTTAACTCACGTATGGTCCAGTCATAATAGTCAGCATCGTCGGTTCTAAAATAGAGCTTCGCCTGGTCGGTTGAGGCCTTGGCGAGGCGGTTAAGATTTTCTGCACAGATAAAACGGTTTTTGTGATGCCTTCTTTTGGGCCACGGATCCGGATAAAGAATAAATATTTTTTCAATCTGATGTTTAGGAGTTAATGCGTCTAAAACCTCCGTAGCTTCTGCTTTTAAAAATGACACATTCTTAATACTTTGAAGTTCTTGTTTGCGCAGCGATTTTGCAATCCGGCCGGTGATTAAATCAATCCCCACACAAAATTCATCAGGATTGGCTTTTGCATAAGCGGCTAACCAGTGTCCGTGGCCGCAGCCGATTTCCAGAGTGAATGATGTCCGCTCGCCGAGAACTTCGGAAAGTTTGGATTGGAGCCTTTCAACATTCGTCGCGCGAAGGTTATCGGCCCATTCTTTACCGAAGACTTTGTTGTCAGGTGACACGGGGGCACGTTGGCACGGTGACAAGGGGAAGGCGAGAGAAAGGGGAAATTCAGGGGTTAAGTGGGCAAGTTGGTACGGTGACATAGAGTATTTTGTATCGCCCCTTGTACCCTCAAATTACCACTAAGGTAATTTGCGAATAACTCCGGCTTTCCAAATGTCTAGCGATGGACTTTCTCATCGTATGGCCAAAGTAGATATAGAAATCGTCCAAAAGGTGCTCAAGGAAAACGGCATCGATGTCCGCTTGGCGGCGGAAATTTTAAATCAAATTCGCGAGGTCGTCGCCGAAGAAGCGGTCGAGCGTGAAAAGCCTGCGAAGAAACAACACCTGGTTTTAATCAGCGAACCCGAAGGTGGTTTACCTAAAGACCTAGTGGGCTGGGTTGTGCAAATTTTAGAAGACGATGATCCGCGCGAAGCTGCACAAAAAATTTCTGAAGTATCAAAAGTATTTAATGATACGCCCAAAGGGCAGCGCTTACCCGTCGCAAGTTTCGGTGACGCTTGCCAAAGTTTGCCCACTAAGCTCCTAAAAGAAAATAATGTCTGGATTAAAACACGTGAACCCGTTCGCGTGATTGCTGTGAAAAATTCTCTCGGTCGTCGCCGCACATAATTTTGCTTTAGATAAAAACCGCACTTTTTATCATCTAATTTTCTAATTTTAGCCCATTTGGGCTTTAATTTAAGACCCTATAAATCAGTCAATTCCTCTCGCATTTAGCGAAAAACCTCACATAGTCCGAAAATATATGAAGTTTAAAAACTTTCCAATTTACCGCATCGAATGGGTAACTTCCATCTTCTTAATCAGCACAGCGCTCCTCTCGCTCACGGTTGTACCTTGGTTCCTATGGACCCAGTACAACCTGCCGGTCGACGCCGCCAATAAGGTTCACGGCTGGGGCTTTATCTGGGCTTTATTCGTATTTTACTACTACGCGACAGGCTTTGGTATCACCCTCGGTTACCACCGCTTATTCTCACACATCTCCTTCAAGGCTAAGTGGCCAGTGAAGCTCTTTGTGCTCCTTTTCGGCGCCGCTTCCTTTGAAAATTCCGCCCACGATTGGAGCGCCGATCACCGCGTCCACCATAAGCATGTCGATGAAGACGAAGATCCTTATGATATCTCCAAGGGTTTCTTCTACGCCCACATTGGCTGGTTGCTCTTCCGCTTAAAACCAAAGCCACCCGTTACCAATGTTAAGGACCTGGAAGCCGATCCTTTAGTTATGTGGCAACACCGCTACGTGCAGTGGATTGCCGTCTTCATCGGGTTCGTTCTACCTTCAATCTTGGGCTACGCCTACGGTTGGGCGATGGGCTTTTCTAATCCCGCAATGACCGCGCTGGGTTGCTTCTTAATCGCCGGACTTCTCCGCACCGTGATTGTTCAACAAGGCACGTTCTGCATTAACTCACTCTGTCACATGTTTGGTCGTCAGCCTTATTCTCGCGACCACAGTGCGCGCGATAGTGGTTGGGTGGCATTATTAACCTTCGGTGAAGGCTACCATAATTATCACCACGAATTCCAACACGACTACCGTAATGGCGTTAAAGATTGGCAGTTCGATCCTACTAAATGGATTATCTGGACCTTATCAAAGGTAGGTTTAGTTCAAGATTTACGCCGTGTTTCCGACTCTCGAATTCTCGCTGCTGAGTTGAAAGAAAAGAGTCGCACCCTCGGTATGGATGTCGAAAAAATCGTGAGTCGCTTCGATGCGCGCACCCGCGAAGTCAAAGCTTCGACCATCGCTGCGGCAGATAACTTGGCCAAAGATTTAGCGGTTCGTGCTGAAGCCTTAAAAGAACTCGCTATCACGAAGGCCGATGTGGGCGCCGACACTTTAGAAGAATTGCAGGGCTTACTCAACAAAGCTGCGGAAATTCTAGAGTCGTTACGTCGCTCCGACGCAGCCGCGATCGCTTAATTAACGCTTCGTTAATTTTTCTACCAAGTTGCGGACTTCGTCCTCAATTTTTGGTAGAACGGTGTGCGGCTCTTCAAAGTCGATATCGTGAAAATGCCAGTAATTAATTTTATCGGCCCACTCGGGATGTGAACTTTGCATCATCTCGTAATGTTCGTCTTTTTTAAGTGCTACAATGTGATGAGCTTTCTTTAAGTCCTTGAGCTGAAGTTGTACGGGAGCGCGCCCCGTGAGCTCCAGAGGGATGCCCAGCGTGGTGAGTCGTTCATGCGTATCGGTCGAGATCAGGGTAGGCTCGTCGGCGACAATGGAGGTCAGTAACCCCCGGGAAAATGCCCTTGCTGACAGGCCCTTTTCGAGGGCATGCCAATTAAAAATAGCCTCGGCGTGGCGACTTCGGTAGAAATTTCCAGTACAAATGAATAGAACTAGGGTTTCCTTGTAATCTGCGCTTGTGCGGGAGGGCATCGTTAGTAGAGTTCGTGAACATAACTAAATCGCCATGGCACGCAAACTGTTCGTTCTTTCTGTACTCACTTTCACTTTAGTAGGCTGCATGGGCCCTGAAAAAGGTCCTAGCCCTGTTACTGACACCGGTCTCTCGGGTTTCGGTAATGCTCCTGCTTTTGATACGTTGACTCCTCTGAGCCAAGATAAGTCTTCAAGCACCACGACCAAGTCGACTTCTAAGAAGTCCAAAGGTAAGTTGCCTCTGAACAGTTCGAGCCAGAAGTAATTTCTTACGATCTGATTAAAATCAGAGTAAGGAAACTTCGGTAACAAAAGTTTCTGTCCGACCGGGCTCCGCAAAACGGAGCCCATTTTTGTGCTCAGTGCTATTGGGTGGGCCCATCCAAGGTTCGACGCAATAGAACGGCGCTTCCGCATCAGGCGTCCAGGTGACCACCGCCGCCCAACTATCAGGTATGGGTTCTTCGCCAACCTTCACCGAAATATTTTCCTCACCAGACTTTGGTCCGAAAACCACCAGCGCATCTTTGAGATTGGTGAAGATGCAATCAGGTAATCCAGGATTATCGAAAGTGAATTCATTGGCGCCTTTGAGATCCGCAAACGGAATGAGCTTACCATCGGCCGCGTGTCTCCACTGTTTTTTGGAGGGGATTTTAATGGTGTAGTCGCTGCGACTTAAACCCTTATGCCAGGGTAAAGTGAAGTAGAAGTGATGTCCGGCACACCAGGGCAGCGGCTGTTGGTCGCGATTTTCAAACTCGAAAGTGCATCGCACAAATAATTCGCGGAATTCATAGCGCACGCGGAATTCATATTTAAAAGGATAACAAGCTTCCGCTCGAGCATTGGGTACTAAGCGAAGCAACGCATGTTTGTCGCTAGTTTCGATAAATTCGAATTCACAATCCCGCGCAAAGCCGTGCTGAGGCATGGGCCGTTTGACCCCTGCATCGTCTTTCCAGAAAAACTTTTCACCGTCGGCGTAATTGCGACCCATGAAAGGGAAGAGGATCGGATTTCCACCACGCACCAAACCAATTTTATCTTGAGCAAAATCCGCACCCTCGGGCCAGTGGAGAACGTTTCTTACCCCCGTCGGTAAATTAAGTTTCCAGTGAATGAGTCGAGCTCCGCGAGTGAGACAGGTTTCATAAGTGGATGCCCCAACCGTCCATCGCTCCATGGGAACATTGTTCACAGTAAATTTTTCCATGCTTCAGCCAAAACCTAAGCGTCATTGAAGGCAAACGTGGAATCTAAAATTATTTTTTAGACATTAAATAATGACAGACCATCCACTGCTCGCCCTTTTCGAAATTCCAGAGTTCGGCACAGGACATAAAAAAGATACGCCAGTAAGCCAGCCATTGGCGGGCTTTTTTAGGTCCATAGGTTTCCGCAAAAATACTCAAAATCTTTTCGCGATGTTGATCGGTATTCTGCAGCCAATGTTCGGCGGTCTGCCCGTAGTGTCGCCCAGGCACTTCCCATTGGGTTTCTAATTTAAGATTATCCTGAAAATGACCCGCTAGATTATTGGAGGGCATGATGCCGCCCGTGAAAAAGTGGCGCGACATCCAATCGGTACCGTCTTTGGACTCGAAGTGATACGCGCAGTCGCGATGAGTGAAGACGTGAAAAAAGAGCTTACCATCAGCCTTCAGCCAGGTGCTGATACGACGAAACAGTTCCTGCCAATTTTTCATGTGCTCAAACATTTCCACCGAAACGACGCGATCAAACGTATCGGGCGAAATCGAAAATTGATTCATATCACACGTGATGACGGTGACGTTATTGAATCCACGAATTTTACACTGACCCAAAATATACTCTCGCTGGGAGGCAGAATTGGAAACGCTCGTGATTTGCGCTTGGGGATATTTCTCAGCCATCCACAGCGTGAGCGAGCCCCAGCCACAGCCCAATTCAAGAATCTTCTGCCCGTCTTTCAATTCAGCACGTGTGCAGGTCAGTTCAAACATGGCTTCTTCAGCCACCTTAATGGACTCATCGCCTTGCTTATAAAAACAAGAAGAGTACTTAAGGCGTGGGCCGAGACAGAGCTGATAAAATGCCGCTGGGACTTCGTAGTGCTGTTCGTTGGCCGCCTTGGTCTCAATGGCGACGGGCATCTTTTTTAATTCTTCGGCAAATTGTGAAACTCTTTTGAGTCGTTCCATTTGATCCGCGGCTCGCTCATCGTTTAATCGCTGCTGGAGTAATCTTCGAATGCCTCGACGGATAATAAAATCGGGTAAAATATCCCAACCCAGTAAAGTGTCGATAAAAGGCATGAAGTTAAACTAACTCCCTAACCTAAGCACGCAAACCTTAGGTTATATTTTGCGTTTGGGTTTTTTAGGCCAAAAGGCGGGGACCGCGGACTGGTAAATTTTATAATTCTCACCCTTGGAATCGCTGAGATGCTTTTCCGTTAAAGATACACCGGTCACTCTGGTTAATAGGTAATACATAAAACCGGCGCAGAGGATGCCCGGGATCGCATAGAAATCGTTATTGTAACTCAGTAGTGCAAAGCCGACCCAGGTCAGCCACTCGAAGAAATAATTGGGATGCCGCGTCCAAGCCCAGAGGCCCGTATTGCAAACTTCACCCTTCGATGCGTTCAACTTGAAGTTTTTTAATTGGCGATCGGCAACGAATTCTCCCACCAGGGCAACGAAGGTTACCACAATGCCCACCCAGTGGATGGGGAGTAGGGATTTTTCGGTGTGTAAAATAGAGGAGATAAATGGCGTACAAAGAAACGTTAAAGCAACCCCTTGAATCATGTAGAACCGAAACATTTCAGAATATAATCTCCCAGCCCATTCCTTACGCATTTTGATGTACCGTCCGTCTTCGTGACGAATATCCTTAAAAATTCTTTTAGCGAGGTGCGTGCCCAGGCGGAAGCTCCATAATAAAACGAATGTAATTAAAATGATCGTCGAATCATTCCAGTGAAACGGATGTCGGATCAGATGATGAATGCACAAAATGGAAAAGAAATAAGCCCAAAAAGCATCCACAATCGACCAATTGTCTAATTCTTTAGCAACCCACCAAATGACTGCAAAAAAGATGAAAGAATAGCACAGGAGGCGTAGCGATTCTATGACGAGGTCGAATATCATTTAAAGTTTAGCGAGTGATGAAGCGTTTAAAGATAAGAAAGAGAATCTTATAAACTATCCACGTAGCCCATGGGATTACAATAAGCCAGCCTAACAACGCATGGAGACCCATTTGGCAAAATTTCGACACAAAATTGGCAAACGACTGACTGAACTCTGCTTTCATTTGAGCGATTTCAATCACTTGAGCTTCTGCTCCAGTAATTTTTTCTCCGAGTCGAATCCACGGAATAATTAAAGCAATCTGCAGCGGATAACTAAAATAATTGATAATCTGCATGACGACGTGATTGAGACGGAAAATTTTTCCGGCCAATAGGCATAAGATGGTCGTCGTCCCGATAAACGGATTTACCGCGATGGCTAAACTCACCGCACAAGCTAACGCCAAATCTTTAGCAGTAATGCCTTGTTTGAGTTCCGCTACCAACGGATCCTTAACTTTTCTTTTAAACCATCCAGCAATGCGACTCATTAGCTGGATTTCTTAGTGAAGAATATCTTAGTGAGATCGGATTCGTTTGAATTACTAAAAAGACAGCTGAGCGCATAACCTGCGATGGCGAAATTGCCGAGTAACATCAGCGCAACCAGCCAGCCGAAGCGTACAAAATTATTATTTTCGCGCCAGGCAACATAGAGCCAGAAAGCCATAAAGCCAAAGTAGGCATCAAACATCGTCGCTAAACCCCAAGGCTCTTTGCATACCGTGACATAGCCGCCGATGACATTAAGTCCCTTGCCTGCGTATTCTGGAAGTGAACTGATTGATGGAGCAGTACAAGCATACCAAGACACCCAGGTCATCGCGATGAGGACTAAAACAAAGTAACCAATGAGTGCACGGCGGGTATTCATATTTGTATTAGGATAAGATAATAAGGTTAAACAATTATAAGAGTAATGCAAGTGAGTGTGTGCTGAGTTAATGGGTAGGGGCGCCACTGCGTGGCATCCTTGTATCTCCCCCTTGTCCCCGTGTCACCTTGCCCACGTGTCCCCTTGACTTTACCCAACCCAATTAGGTCGAATGTACACCGCTTGCACGACACCGATGTTTCGATGGGCAAAGGCAGCCTCACAGTATCTGAAGTAGAGCCTCCACTTGCGGATAAATTGTTCGTCGAAACCCATTCCGCGAACCTTATCTAAATTTTTTTCAAACGCCTCACACCAGGTCGCGAGAGTTCGTGCATAATCTAAACCGAATTCTTCCAGGCGATGTAATTGAAAACCACCGCGTCCTGTCATGAGTTGGTTAACGCGATTAATGGAAAGTAAAAGTGATCCCGGAAAAATATGTTTCTGAATAAAATCTACACCCTTACGGAATTGTTCGTAGCGACTGTCGGGACAAGTAATATACTGAAATGCGGCAATGCCGTTGGGTTTCAGTAATCGTGCCACGCTTCCGCAAAACTCGGGTAAGTATTGATGTCCCAGCGCCTCCATCATCTCAATGGAAACACATTTATCATAGGAACCTTGGTGGGTCCGAAAATCTTCGAGTCTTACTTCAATCTTATCACTGAGACCTGCCGACTTAACTCGCTCTGTCGCTAAATCAAATTGCGCTTTAGAAATAGTGAGCGTGGTGACGCGACAGCCATAATTTTTCACGGCTTGAATAGCCCATCCACCCCAACCGGTGCCGATTTCAATGACGTGGTCGCTGGATTTAAGCTGAAGCTGTTCGCAGAGGGCGCGATTTTTCTGAATCTGCGCTTCAGCCAATGTTTTACAGCCATCCCAGCGCGCCGATGAATACATCATCGATTCGTCTAAGAATAATTTAAAGAAATCATTAGAAACATCGTAGTGCGCGGCGATATTTAAGCGGACGTTTTTGACGGAGTTCGGACGCAATAAATGTTCCATGCGATCGGCTAAACGGAAAGCGCCCAGGGCGATATTTTTCACCGCGGAACCAGACATCCCCGGAGTGTTATCAATATTTTGGATAAAGAACCCAATGACCGCTGCTAGGTTCGGTGAATCCCATTCGCCGGCAATATAGCTTTCCGTTAAACCAATATCAGATCCTAAAACAATCCGCTTAAAGAAA
The DNA here is from genome assembly GCA_903840235.1 of uncultured Opitutia bacterium. GTDB lineage: Bacteria > Verrucomicrobiota > Verrucomicrobiia > Opitutales > UBA953 > UBA953. The sequence continues at coordinate 12,606 of CAIMFE010000174.1, forward strand.
ATATCATCTTTAATATTTATTTGGGCTACCGAGGAAGGATTGAGCGACTCACCAATCTTAAATGATTTCTGGTTAGGCACAGTAATAATGAGCTGACCATTTTTTAGTTTCTCCAGTGTGCGTAACACGAGTTTTTGCATGAGACCCCCTTGATTGATTGCCTCGGACACGGTAATAAAAGTTTCTTGAGTCATTTTTGTTTACTGATTTCGGGGGAGGGGTGACGCAGGTTGCGCTGTAAATGAGTGTCATCGGCTTTTCGCTTAAAGGGAAGCCGTTTTATTAGCCAAAGGCTGAGTGCATGTAGGTGAATAAGAGCGATTACTTTAAAAATCAGAAAAGGAATTTTTATCGTCAGCCAACTCAAGCGACTATCCGTGAGTGGCACACATCGCCCCGTCCAATTACTGATCAAGGTTTTTTGTCCGGCTTCAAAATGATCCACCCCGAGCCACAGCGATTGATCTGGAGCTTGGAGTATAAATTCAAACTCCGTATCTAAACCTGAAAAAGGAGATACGTAGAATTTCTTAGGTGTACGTAATTTAAGAACGGCTTCACCTTTGGCATTCTTTTGCTTGCAGTCTTTGCCCAGGAACCACGCTTTTCTCTCGCCGAAGGTATTATTCACTTCGGCAATCCCGCATTGTAATTCTCCGTCCCACGAAATCAGAAAAAAGATTACCGGGTTGTAGGATTTTCCAAAGGCTCGAGGCATCGCCACTAAAGTGATTTGCGCATCGGGTGGTAAAATTTGACCTTGGGCAGCACAAAATGATTTTACGCGGTCGGCTAACTTGTCGCTGTCCGCGCCGAAGGCCTGACCCGGACCTTCGGGTTGGAAAATAATATCTTTCGGTAGGAAATCTTGATCGCGGAATTGATACAGGGCTCGTCCGCCGTTACCCATGAGCCAAGTATTTTCACCGATTTTATCCCAGTCCGCTAAATCAATCGCACAGCAAAATACACTATGGGTGAAGCTATTTTTCTTGGGCCATAAGCGCGCATGCATGACCTTGGCTTCGTAGAGTCTCACCATGATTATAAATCTGCTGATAATGTATAAGAGAGCAAGCCACACCCCGCACTTGCCATCTTTTTATTAGAAGTTTCACTGACGGGGTGCAACCCGTCGACCCCGCAGTCTTAGTCTTCATGGCTTTTTTGTCGGGGCTCTTTTTATTTTTAGGATTACGGTCCGGCAAAAGAAGGCGTTTATTGGATGATACTCCGACGAGTAAGACGCTCGGAATATTTATCGGCGAAGTAGAAGTGGAGGGCGTTTGTGTTTCGACCGCTCCCATTCGTGCAAAATTTTGTTACAAAGACTGTGTGATTTACAAATGGGGAATTGATGAGGAGTGGCAGCGCTGGGAGACGGAGACTTATACAGATAGCAATGGACGTACGCGTACACGCCAGGTTCTTCGCCGAGGATGGACGACGATTGCTGGGGAAAGTCTTTATCAGGGATTTTATTTAAAAGATGAGTTCGGTTATGTTTGGATACATCCCAAGGGCTCGGATTACGAAACTTTATCTTTGTTTGAAGAGTACACCCACCGAGGTCAGGCACTGTATGTCATGGGGCCTGATGATAGTATTATGGATTCCACTGGTCGCCGCCGATTTTATGAATCGGGCATTCCCGTGGGTACAGAATTATTCGTGAGAGGAAGAGCGAGTGAGCGACCCGATATAGTTGCCCCACAAATCGTAGAAGATCCGCAAGCGGAAATGTTTATTATCACCTACCGCAAAGAGAAAGATATTAGCGATGGTAAAGCATCAGCTTACGTTCTTTGGAATTTGGTAGGATTAGTTACCGCACTGGGCATCGGAGCATTACTCACCCCGAATGATCTTAAAGGCCCTGCCATTGGTGTAGCTATCTATAGTTTCGCCTGGTTCATGGGTTGGCTCTGGATGGTCTTCAATAGTCTCATCGGGCTGCGCAATCGCGTGCAGCAGGCGCAATCACTCATCGACGTACAATTAAAACGTCGTTCCGATTTAATTCCTCCACTCGTTGCGAGCTTAAAGGGTCTGCGTGATTATGAAGCACAGGTACAAACGGAAATCGCTACATTACGTGGTCAGTCCATGGGCGCTACACAGGTTTCCGCTCTAGTCCCCGGATTAAAAGCCATCATCGAAAAATACCCCGAACTGATCGCGAACGAAAGTTTCAATGCGCTGATGAAGAATTTAACGGAGACCGAAGATCGTATCGCTCTCGCGAGAAATTACTCAAACGATATTACGACTTTTTATAATACTCGACTCGAGCGCATTCCCGAT
>CAIMFE010000175.1 GCA_903840235.1 uncultured Opitutia bacterium
GCCTTTCACGAGGTGGGTATCGCGGTGATTATGGATTTGGTCCTTAATCATTTTGGTAGTCCGAATAGTCTCATGCAAATCGATCAGTCCTACTATTTCCGGACCGACGTTCACGGCCAGCTCTCCAACTGGAGTGGCTGTGGTAATGATGTACGAGCCGAAGCGCCCATGTTTAGACGCTTAGTTTTAAGCAGTCTCCAGCATTGGACGGGTGTCTTGGGTGTCGATGGAGTACGTTTAGATTTGGCTGAACTATTAGGCACTCCACTCTTACATGAAATCGAAGATGAATTTAGAATCAATCGTCCGCACAAAATTTTAATCGCCGAGCCGTGGAGTTTTCGCGGTCACATCCCTAGAGATTTAGACCACACGACTTGGACCTGTTGGGATGATGCGTTTCGTGAGTTTTTACCAGCGTATGTGCGAGGCCACGCCCGAGCCGCAGATTTATTGCATCAAATCGCTGCTTGTGACTTTCGTCCGTCGGCGCGTTTGCGTTATGCGCAGTCGCACGATGACATGGCGTGGATTGATCGCATTACCGAATGTATCAACGCTGATGCACTTGATCCGATGCCGGACGATATATTACGCACGCGAATGATGCACTTGATTTTACTGGTCTCGGCAGGTGTGCCGATGCTTTCTGCAGGCCAAGATTTTTTATTATCCAAGCGGGGCGTCTCTAACACTTGGCGTCGTGGTGATTTAAATTCTCTCGATGCACAAAGACTGAAACGTTTTCACTCGGAGCACGAATGGGTCGCCCAGTTAATAAAATTTAGACTCTCGTCGGCGGGAGCGGTGCTACGTCCACGCGAAGCCGTGTCGCCTGGATGGATGAAGGTGACCCAGATCGACACCAAAGAAAGTTTTGTCGCAGTATTGAATGCGGACGGACACTTGGGGCCGGTTAAGGTTATGGTAGCGTGTAATCCTCACCATTCAGAGGTTCAGCTCGCGGTCCCAATCGAATTAGGCTGGAGGCCAGTGGTCGTTTCGCCTCGTCCGGATTGTAAGTTAGTCCCCGATTCGATGCCAAAAATTGACCAAGGTGTGCTTACATTAGGGCCTTTGGGCTGTGGGCTTTGGGTTGTAGGGGCTTAATGTGTGTTCTCGCTTGCCATAAGGGCTCGAGAACTCTTTTAGATTCCTTTCTCGTATAACAATATGGCAACCAAAGTAGCAATTAATGGATTCGGCCGCATCGGTCGTCTCGTATTCCGCGCCCTCGTTGAGCAGGGCCACCTCGGTAAGACTTTTGATGTCGTTGCCGTCGGTGATATTGTCCCCGCTGACAATCTCGCATACCTCTTAAAGTATGACTCTACCCAGGGTCGCTTCAACGGTACTGTGACCTCGGAAAAATCTTCTCCTGATAAGGCTGAAGACGATGTTCTCGTGGTTAACGGAAAAAAGATTTTAGTCGTGTCTGCTAAGTCACCTGCTGAATTGCCTTGGAAGGCTCTCGGCGTTGAAGTGGTGATCGAATCAACCGGTCTCTTCACCGAAGCTGCGAAGGCCAAGGGTCACCTCGATGCTGGTGCGAAGAAAGTCATCATCTCCGCTCCTGCGAAAGATGAAGACATCACCGTGGTTATCGGCGTTAACGACGACAAATACGAAGCCTCGAAGCACAATATCATCTCGAACGCTTCTTGCACAACCAACTGTTTAGCCCCTCTGGTACACGTTTTACTTAAAGAAGGTTTCGGCGTTGCTGAAGGCCTCATGACCACAGTTCACGCTTACAC
>CAIMFE010000176.1 GCA_903840235.1 uncultured Opitutia bacterium
GGCAAAGAGCGCTGCCGATAAAGCAACTGCCGACACTGTTGCCATCTCAACAAACGTTTCTGAAATGAGCGGTCAATTGTCCGCCAAAGCAAACACCTCCGACGTTACAGCTTTAAGCGGCGATCTCGCCCAATTTAAGGCCGACACCAAAACCAGTTTCGACACTCTCCAAGCTTCTGTCGACAAAATCGGTGCTGCCAAAGCTAAAGCTACTACCACCAGTGGTAAAGCTGTAGCGGGCAACGGCGAGTACATCATCGCTAAAGGTGACCTCCTCGGTACAATCGCAAAGAAATTAGGAACCTCTGTTAAAGCTCTTCAAGATTTGAATCCTGGAATTAATCCAAACAACTTGAAGGTCGGTTCAAAAATCAAGACCAAGTAATTAACGATGTCGGTGCCCGCCCGCTGGCTCGTCCGGCACGAAGCACTACACGTTGACTGCAAAGTCTTCCAGGTTTTTAAAGAACGCTGTCATCACCCTCTCGATAACCGGGAGGGTGATTTCTTTGTTATCCATTCTCACGATTGGGTTTTAGGTTTACCGATTAACACCGACGGAAAAATTGTGATGGTGAAACAATATCGTTTCGGCCTGCGGGATCTGTCGATCGAACCCCCTGGCGGACTCCTCGAACCCAGCGAAGACCCGCTGATTGCGGCAACACGAGAAGTTGAGGAAGAGACTGGTTTTAAAGGCGGAAAGGCTTCCTTGCTCGGCTCATGCTCACCCAATCCGGCCATCCAGAAAAACCAGTGTCACTTTGTTTTAATTGAAGGCGTAAAAATCGAGTCCGCCCAAAATCTCGACGAACATGAAGAGATTGAAGTTTTACTGCTCAATCCAACCGAAGCCCTTCACTTAGCAAAAAATAATCCGCGTGTACACTCGCTCGCTCTTCTCGCACTCTACCACCTGCGCGACGCTCGCCCCCATTTATTTTCATGACCACTCCTCGCAGAATTAAAATCAAAAACAGACCTACCCCCGACAACGTTCTCGTCGTTGGGTCAGTCGCTTACGATAGCATCACCACACCACACTCCTTTGGAGAAAAAATATTAGGGGGAAGTGCATCCTATGCCTGCCTTGCCGCCAGCTACTTCACCACGCCCCATATTGTAGGTGTCGTCGGACACGACTTCCGTGAGCGCGATCGAAAAAAACTAGCGAAGCGCGGGATAGATTTATCTGGATTGCGCACCGATGAAACCGGAAGAACTTTTTTTTGGAGAGGTCGCTATCACGAAAACTTTAATCGCCGAGATACCGAAGACTTACAGTTAAATGTTTTTGAACGTTTTAATCCTCAACTCACCGAAGAACAAAAATTAACTCCTTACGTCATGCTCGGGAATATTCGTCCCGATTTACAATTGGCGGTCTTGGATCAACTGGAGTCTCCTAAATTTGTTTTAGCAGATACGATTGATATTTGGATCGAAACCAAACGTGAACTTTTATCCCAAGTCATGCGCCGGGCAGACTTAGTGGTCATTAATGATACCGAGTCGGCCAAACTGACTGGCGAAACGAATGTCATTTTAGCGGGACGTCACCTCCGTACCCATAGCTGCCGGACGGTGATTATCAAAAAAGGTGAGCACGGGGCGGTCCTCTTCCATGAAGACGGCCTGTTTACCCTCCCCGCCTACCCCGTTACCGAGTTAAGAGACCCTACCGGGGCCGGAGATAGCTTTGCGGGGGCGCTTCTAGGATACATTGCCGCCACAGGCATGTCCGACTTCGCCACCCTTAAACAAGGAATGATTTACGCCACCGCCGTCGCCAGCCTCACGGTGGAAGATTTCTCGACTGACCGATTAGCCAAAGCTGGCTGTGCCGAGATTAAAGCCCGTCGTAAAGAAATCCTTAAGATGACCAAGTCTTAACGTCGACGCCCTAAGGCGCGCCAAAGAAAGAAAAGGAGTGCGAGGGTAAATAGTAGATCTCCGACGACCAAAGGCCAAAGCATGGGACGTTCGGATTTAATTACCACCACACAAGCCCCGAGCATAAAGAAAATGATGGCGACTATCCAAGGCACTAAACGTCTAAGTTTCTCTTTAGATTCCTCTTCGTTCATAGGGTGGTGCGATGATAAAATTCAGCGAGGCCGATGAGCGTGAGGTGGGGTTCGTGTTGTACACGACTCTGCCAACTTTTGGGTAAATAAATAGCGGCACCCCCCGTGACGATTACCTTTGGCTCGGGAGAGCCTGACTTAGTCATTTCTAAAACTACGCCATCCAACAACGCACCAATCATGCCAGCAAAACCAAGTGCGCAGCCCGACCTCATCGCTTCCACCGTAGTCTTCCCAATCGTCGGTCCACCTAAAAGATTTTGGGCATCGAGCTGTGGTAAAAGTGCCGTACGTTCGTGAAGATATTTAGTCATCACTCCCAGGCCTGGAGCAATGATTCCACCGGCGTAACCTTTTGTATTTAAAATATCAACAGTGGTCGCCGTACCCATTCCAATAATGACCGCGGGTGCACCACAAATAACCTGTGCGCCGATACAATCCGCTAAGCGATCCTGACCAACCTCTGCGGGATTAGGATAATCAAAACCTAAACCAACAAGATTATCGAACTGGAGTTGCACGAAAGGGCGTCCGGTGTTTTTTAAAAAATCTTTTAATTTATTGGATACCAGTGGCACCACACTCGCCAAGGCGATGGCCTGCGGCTGATGTTCGGAAATTAATTTTTCTATATCGCTAGGAGTTAGCTGAGGAGTCAAAAACTCGCCATGCTTCAGCACCGTGCGCTGATTAACCAAGCCCCAATGGGTGTGGGTATTTCCGATATCGAGACAAAGTGTAGCCACAAATAAAGTTTGGGTTAATTTATTTTTAAGCGCAAGTGTGGTTCGCGTTAGGAGCGTAAAGTCACCTCACCTGATGATATTAAGACGATTTTGCCATCGCTGGTTTTAATTCTCAATGAGCCAACCTCATCAATACCTTCAACCATTCCGGTGACCGGCTCACCGCGCAATTGTATGGTGACGACTTTGCCCGTCAAAATATCGTAGCGCGCCCAATATTCTTTGAATAAATGAGCCCAGCGGTCTTCCTTAAATTCTTCCCAGCTGGTAAAAACATTTTTGACGATTCCTGCCGTTAAAGCATTAACATCTAAATGCTGACCCGATGCTTGAGCGAGTGAACTAGCTATCGATTTTAAGTCGGCTGGAAAATCCTGTTGCGGTGATATATTTAATCCTAAACCAAAAATAAGATCGCGGACCGTATCAGCATCTAAACGTGCTTCAGTTAAAATACCGGCGATTTTTTTCCCGTCGGGCGACAAAATATCGTTAGGCCATTTTAAACCTAATTTTATTCCTAAAGTGTCTTCGATATATCGACAGATAGCCAAACCCATCCAAAGCGTGAATGGCTTGAGCCGTTCAGGTAAAATAAACGGACGCAGAGCTAATGATAAATAAATATTTCCCTTATCTGTGCTGTGCCATTTTCTCCCAAGACGACCCCGACCCGCCGTTTGCGATTGTGCTAAAACAATAAACGGGGCTTCTCTCCCGTTGGCTAACTGACGTTCGGCTTCGGAGTTGGTACTGTCAACCGACTCAAGATATTCGATGGGTAAAGAAACTTTTAATCGACGACTATGGGCGTCAAGAAGTGTGGGGTGTAAAACCTGTGGAACTTCTTTTAAAATATATCCTTTGCGAGGTGAGGCCGTGAAAATAAATCCCGCAGCGCGCAATTTTTCTAAGCGACCCCAAATCGCGACACGCGAAACACCTAAGTCCTTGGCCAAACGATCGCCACTGACGGGCTGACCATCAGCCTCAAGAAACGCACAAATAATACTACTGTCTAGGGCCGACATATTAAAGCCAATCTAGACCGATATCGGCCCAGACTGCAGAATGGGTTAAAGCACCAACAGAAATAAAATCAGGAGCGAGAGCGGCTATACTCGGAAGTGTATCTAACGTAACGCCGCCACTCACTTCAGTCCATGCACGACCACGCACCTGTGGTAAAGCCTCGGCCAACTGAGGCATTGAAAAATTATCTAATAAAATAATGTCCGCGCCCGCCTCTAAAACGGGTTCGATTTGTTCAATGGCATCTACTTCAACTTCAACCAGCAAATCGGGACGCGTCTCACGAGCCCGAGTAACACATTCCTTTAATCGCTCCGCCTTCGTCGCACCACCAGCAGCCAAGTGATTATCTTTAATCATCACGCGATCGTATAAACCCAAGCGATGGTTATAACCGCCACCCTGTCCGACTGCATATTTTTCTAAAACCCTAAAGCCTGGTGTGGTTTTTCGTGTATCTAGGATTTTTGTCGAAGAGGAACCAAGCGCCGCGCAGTAAATTCTGGTGAGACTCGCCACTCCGGTAAGTTTTTGGAGAAAGTTCAGAATAATTCTTTCGGCCATTAATAAGTTTTGAATAGGCCCTTCAATTTTAGCAATGACTGCACCCTTAGAAACTGTATCGCCGTCTTGATAATTTAAATGAACACGCCACCCCGAACCGTATTCATCCAGGATAGTCGGAATAAAACCAAGACCCGCGAGAGTCATGTCCTGTCTAGCAACAAGAGCCGCTTGAGCGCGGTCCGTTCTTGAAAATAAAGCCGAGGTTGGATCGCCCGGATGGGAAACTTTTTCAACTAATCCTAAACCATTAATGTCTTCTTCGCGCGCTTCTTGAGCGAGTTTCTTGAGCCAAAGTTTATCAATTTCGGCCCAAGCTAAACGACGAATAAGTCGCTGGGTTTGGCCTGAGTGACGTGGCATTAAAAAAGATTAGCTATGCAGTATAAACCTGCAAGGGGTTAGCCAAAAAACTTTTTGAATTTCAGTTTCCAGGAATCTGAAACCGGCGTTTCCACATCCCCACAAGCATCAGAATACGCTTTTAATGCCGCACGTTGTGCGTCGGTCATCTTTTTGGGGACATCAATATCAACGCGTACCAATAAGTCGCCGGCACCACTGCCGCGTAAATTCGGCATACCCTCGCCCTTTAAGCGGAAGGTCGTTCCACCCTGAGTACCTGCGGGTATTTTTAAGATAGTTTTACCTTTTAGTTTAGGGACATCGATAGATCCGCCTAATGCCGCGATCGAGAACTTAACAGGAACCGCGCAGGCTAAATCATCTCCATCGCGTTCAAATAATTCATGATCTAGAACGGTGATTACGATATAAAGATCTCCAGCGTCATTACCTCTGCGGCCTGCCGAACCATTGGCTGATGAACGCAAACGCGTGCCGGTATCAACACCTGGTGGAATTTTAATATCAACCGAAGCATCGCCGACGACGCGACCTTCGCCTGCGCAGGCGCGACAAGGCTTGTCGATTTTTTCGCCTTCGCCACCACAACTCGGACAAACTTGGCGCATCGCGAAGAGACCGTTGGAACGAACGACATGGCCTTGGCCGCCGCAGGTGCTACATCTGCTTTTCTTTGAACCAGCTTCCGCGCCCGATCCGGAACACTTATCGCAACTAACGTGCTTTCGGTAATTAATTTTTTTGCTAACTCCCGTCGCGGCTTCTTCGAGGGTTAGTTTAATATCAAAGCGTAAATCTTCTCCGCCGGTTTCTTGGCCCTGATTTCCGCCGCCAAACATATCACCGAAAGGATTTCCGCCGCCGAACATTTGATTAAAGATGTCCATCGGATCTGCTCCACCTCTAAAACCACCACGCTGGCCACCTGGGCCGCCTGGGCCACCTTGTTCAAAAGCAGACTCACCATGCGTATCGTAAAGTTTTCTTTTCTGTTCGTCGGATAAAACTTCGTAGGCTCGAGAAATCTTTTTGAAGTTCTCTTCGGCAGTTTTATTTCCAGGATTACGATCAGGGTGAAACTCCATCGCCTTTTTGCGATAAGCTTTTTTTATTTCATCGGCGCTCGCCCCTTTTGCTACACCTAAAAGTGTATAATAATCTTCTTCCTTCATATTTCGTTTTATTTAGCAGGTGTTCCGCTAGAAACAATCACCGAAGCGTGGCGTAAAACTCGGTCGTTTAAAGTCCAACCCTTGCGGGCAACTTTGATGATTACACCTTCAGCGACGGTATCACTGGCCTCTTGAGCAACGGCTTCGTGTTTAGAATGATCAAAAGGTTTTCCTGCTGGGTTAATTTCTGACAGCCCCTGGCTAGAAAGTATCGAATGCAACTGCAGCATAGCCATTCTAAAGCCTTCTGCTACGGCGCGGCCCTCACCTTGAGCGGGCGAAGAGGTCATTCCTAATTCTAATGAATCTAGAGCAGGTAATAACTCCTCGATCAAATTAGCGGTCGCGTATTTTCTCGTATCTTCACGTTCCTGGCGGTGTCGACGTTGCTGATTTTGTTGTTCGGCCTGACTGCGCAGAATCGAGTCCTTTAACTTTAGAATTTCTCCCTCGAGTTCTGCAATCCGGGCCACCTCGGTTGAGGCTTGAGGCTCGGGCTTAATTTCTTCGGGAGTGGGTGTTTCGGATTCGTTCATTTTATTTTTTTTCTAAGAATTTTTCGGTGATACTCTGGCGAATGTTTCGGTTGGTGATATCCATCATCAGTCGCGGGGCCAATGAAGCAGCCTTGGTTAAAACTTTTGCGCCCAGGGGTAAGCTCACTATTTTTTGGTAGTTTTTCTCGGTGATATCCTTGGCTTCGAAAACAAAATTAAAGTTATTATTAACCACTATTTCAGCGGGTCGATTACCATCTTCGACCACCACCACGATTTGACCCACACGGAGACGGAAGTTATCTATTTTAAAGGGCTTCTTGGGTTGATCGACATCAGGTTCACTCGACACAGGTGATTCA
>CAIMFE010000177.1 GCA_903840235.1 uncultured Opitutia bacterium
GAGTCATGCTGACGTTCCGCTGAAATATTTTTAATACGAACACCGTGAGGTAAGTGGATAGATTGAGCAAAACGCGCAATGAGTCGGACGGCTTTACCGGGACGGCGATTGGCTTCATGCACCAAAACAGGAATACCACAAATTTTGCAGGCGATGGCGGGACCCAAGCTCATGAATCCACCAAAACAAATTAAGACGGAGGGACGAAATTGACGGACCAACTTCAGTGAAGAATAAATCGCACCGAAGAGTGACGGAAAAAATAGAATTTTGTTAATCAGCCCGGGACCAAAACCACGACCGCGCCCAGCCACGAAATTAAGGCCACGATATTTCGCCGTCATTTGCTGATCCACGATTTTACTGCTCACTATCAGTAAAGTTTCGTGATTTTGACTCTGTAGACTTTCGGCCAAGGCGATACCCGGTGCGAGATGACCGCCCGTACCACCGCATGCCAAAAGAATTTTACTCATCCCCTAATCTCCTTCGCCAAAAACGGCGACTTACTCGCATCACGGATGCAATTCAGAATTAATCCCACCATGCTCGACATGATAACGAGATTAGTTCCACCGTAACTTAAGAAAGGTAACGAAATTCCTTTGGTCGGTAATAAGCCCGTGACGACACCCATGTTGACTAGGGCTTGGAGCACCAAGAAAAGCGTCGCCCCTAAGCAAATATTTAAACGATATAGGTCGGTGCTGAAACGCATCGCACGATACGCGAGCCAGAAAATTCCAAAATAAGCACACGCCACGAGTGCTGTACCGATGAAGCCGTGTTCTTCGCCGATATTTGCTAAAACGAAGTCCGTGTGAGCTTCCGGTAAATAAGAACGCACCTGCAAGCCATTCGCGGCACCTTTGCCTGTGATTCCGCCAACACCAAAGGCGACCATGCCTTCGAATAATTGATAAGCTTCATCGGCGCGACGTCCCCACGGATCCATGAAGGACGTGATACGACGCATACGACTGCCCCAGTTCATAACCAAAATCACCAATCCCGTAGCGGCTATAATGAAAGCTGGGATTGTATACTTCCAGCGTACGCCAGAAATAAACATCATCAAACCACCAACCGCGAGACACAGAATAATCGTTCCTAAATCAGGTCCTAATGCAATAAACGCACAGATCGTGAGAATGACACCCACGGGTTTGAAAAAACCTTCACGAGCATCAATCCACCCTTTCGGGGTGAATATAACGGCGCCACGATCGCTTAATTGATAAATCTTAAACTTAACCGACATCGTATGTCTTTGCATTTTTGCCAACAGATCAGATAGGCAAATAATCATCGCAATTTTTCCAATATCCGAGGGCTGTAATCTGAAAAATCCGAAATCAATCCATCGCCACGAGCCATTCACGGTGACGCCGACACCAGGAACCCGGGCACACAACATCAAAAAGAGTGCACCGCCAAAAACAGTCCAACGATATTCGCGCAGGCGATCGAGGTTAACACGATAAGCTAGCCAAGCGGCGAAGAGTGCGAAGGGAATGTAGGCTAACTGTCGATCAAAAGCCGCGGTGCGATTTTTGGCCGAGAGCGAAATGCCGGCGCTGTATTGATTGACTAAACCGAACACAATCAAAGCCACTGTGATTATCGCAATCCCCGCAGAGTAGCTCCGGAGTGAACCGGGCGTCTCCTGTTTGGCTGCGATAATCATAGTGGATGATGACCGAGAATTACTTCTGAGAAGAATTCGACTTAGCAGGCTTAGCGGCAGGAATTTTTAATTTCTGACCAGGCTTGAGGGCCGCGTTCAGAGGCAATCCGTTCGCTGCAGCTAAATCCTTAAGCGTCACTTTCTCGCGAGCAGCGACGAGTTGTAAGGTTTCGCCTTTCACAGCGATATGAACACCTCCGGCACCCGCGGTGACGGGCTGAGGGGCAACGGTTGAGATAGCTGGCGCAGAAGTCCGAGCACCTGCTGAGTAAGCAGCAAGATCTGGATCTCTTTCGAAGCCACTCGTGCTGCGGCAACCGTTGACTCCAACGAGTACGGCGATGACGCAGAGGTGTAGTAGAACAACGGCACTGACGGTGAGGATAGGACGCATGGTATGTGTTTGGTTTGGGTTAGGAGAAATTATATTCGGTTGGATAAAGCGACAGCGGCCCGTTCGAACACGACACCGCGTTCGGCGTAACCAGCAAATTGATCGAAACTAGAAAATCCGGGACTGAGTAAAATGGCCATCGGACCGTGGGCATCTTTAGCCGCAGCGACGACAGCATCTTGCAGTGAATTATAAATGCGGGCGGGTTTACCGAGTGCTTCGAAAGTTTTTAATAAGTCTGGGGCGGTCTCACCAATTAAGTAAGCAGACTCGATTTTGGGACTTACTTGTTCTGCAAAACGTTTTAGGTCTCCACCCTTCCATTTACCGCCACCAATCCAGCGGACCGGAATATCAAATTGAGATAAGGCAGCGTAAACCGCATGGAAATTGGTGCCCTTGGAGTCATTCCAAAATTCAATACCACGAGCTTCCGCGACTTTTTTGAGACGATGGGGTGCGGGACGGAATAATTTAGCGGACTCTTCGAGAATGCGCAGCGGAATACCCTTGGCTTGCCAATATTTCACCGCGAGTGACCAATTTTCACGTTGGGGCCACGATTCAAAAATAGATCCGGCAGGAATTTTTCCATTCACCTCGTCGCGCGTTGCCACCATAGTTTCTGCCGGTAAGGAAATGCCGAATTTTTCCGCGTAGGCCACGACGGATTCACCAACGATTAAGATACCACCAGGAATCATTCGCTCGATGAGTTTATACTTAGCACGAAAATAACTTTCTAAATCACCATGACGGTCCAAGTGATCCTCATCGAAATTAGTCCATAACACTGCCTCGGGAGTAAAGTGACGTAAGTCTTCACCTTGGAATGAACTGACTTCGACGACCGCTAAAAACGCGGCGTTAGAAGAGGTATTAGAAAGAGCCGTTATGGGCAGACCCACATTACCGCAGGCAATAGCGTTCAGTCCCGCACGCTTATGCGCGAAGGATAAAAACTCGGTGAGCGTTGTTTTACCATTTGTGCCCGTGATGGCAATCGAAGCACCACACCACATGATCGCACCGAAATCTAATTCGCTTAAACAATGCAGACCAGCACGACGCGCAGCCAAGAGCCAGGGGTGCGACTGTGGAAAACCAGGACTGTAAATTAATAAATCATGACGCCCTGCTTCATCCGGACCAAATTGGCGATTCTCACCTTTCTCATCATAAATGACGGAAGCAAAACCCGCTAGGCTCAGTGCATCCGCTACCGCACGACCACTCACCCCCGAACCTAAAATGGCGGCGGGGCGAATTAAACGTGTGCGGAGTGATGCGGGCAATTCGTTCATCGAATTTTTAGGGCGAGGAGGCCCAAGAGGCCGAAGAAAAGTGAGAGGATCCAGAAACGCACGACGACCTTCGTCGTCGCCCAACCTTTTTTCTGAAAGTGATGATGAATCGGCGTCATGAGAAATAATCTCTGTCCGCCAGTTCGTTTAAAGTAAGCTACCTGTAAAATAACCGAGACCGCTTCGACCACAAAAACTCCGCCGACGATCGCCAACATAAAAGGCTGGTGCATAAAACAGGCAATGGCGCCGAGCGCACCGCCGATACCTAAAGCTCCGACATCACCCATATAAATTTCAGCTGGAGCCGCATTGTGCCAGAGAAATACTAATCCACCGCCGAGTAATGCAGCGCAGAATACCGCTAACTCCCCTGCTCCGGGAACGTAACTAATTAAAAGATAATTAGACCAATTTAGATTACCGGCGAGGTAAGCAATGAGCCCTAAAATCGCGGTGCTAATTAAAACACAGCCGATAGCCAAACCATCTAAACCGTCGGTAAGATTCACCGCATTAGAAGTTCCGACGCAGACTAATAAAATAAATACGGCGGCCACGATTAAACAAATCGTGAACGGTAAGCCCAAGGACTGAGCTGACCAGATGGGCTTACTCATAATAGGTAACCAGATTTCGCATAGGCTCGTGCGATAATTGGCATCGAGTAAAACAATGCCGATGGCACCTAAGGCAATGAGAGCCTGACCCGCTAATTTTGTTTTCGCAGAAATTCCGTCCGCACTACCGCGTTTAACTTTCAACCAATCATCCCAAAATCCAACCAAGCCCATGCCCACTAGAGTAAAGAGTGTAGCGAGAACTAAAACATTCGGACGGGCCCAAAGTAAAACAGAAGGAATCATGGCGGCGCCGATTAAGAGTCCTCCCATGGTCGGAACCTTACCTCCCTCTTTTGCTAAATTACCCATCAGTTGAGCGGATCGTTCAGGTTGGCGAAGGGTGCTGAGGGCTTTAATTATTTTACTCGATAAGAGCATACCGATAATCAACGCCGTAAAACCTGCTAAAATCGCACGAACGGTCAGGTATTCAAAAAGACGGAAAGGTCCCCAGAATGATTCCAATTGATGTAAGTAATAAAACATGGACTAGTGGAAAGAAAGTTGGGCTTGGAGTTGGGCAGGCAAGGTGCGCTCTAAAGTACAAGAACGACTGCCCTTAACGAAAATCGTGCCGCGGTGATTAGAAATCGTTTGAGCAACTTCATCTAAAGTATGCGCGGATTTTAAAATAACGTCGTTCCGCGGAATGCCTTTTAAAATTTCCGATGAGTCGCCTGCCCAAGTAATGACCATATCACCGGCGCGGAAGGATAATTTAGCACCACACTCGCGGTGTAAACTTACAGAAGATTTTCCGAGCTCAGCCATACCGCCGATGACGAAGAGACGGCGGCGAGGATCTTTTACGGTGAGACGATTAAAGCACTGCGCGGCATCCAGCAACGAGGCCGGACTCGAATTATAGCAATCGATATAGAATGTTCGGTTACCATCTTGGTGAATACTACCGCGACCGATCGGCGGCATCCACCACTCTAGGTTTTTCTTAATTTGATTTTCACTAATTCCTAATTCGAGAGCAGCGACCACCGCGAGAGCAGCGTTTCGACCCAGCCCATCCGAAATCGGACTCAAAGGATAAGCACGGCCATCGAGTAAAAGTATACGACGACCATTCTCATCGGCAAATTTAGCACTGATCACACGCAAGGGCATCACGGCAGGTTCGTCATCCTCTTCAAATTTAACGACTAAGCAGCGTGAGGCGTGCGCTTGAAACTCGGGCCACTTTAAAAGTGAGGCCGGAATAATCGCCTTACCGTCAGGCTCTAAGGCGGCAATCATCTCAGATTTTTCGTGAGCAACAGCTTCAATGGTTCCGACACCTTCTAAGTGCACAGGAGCCACGGCAGTAATGATCGCTAAATTCGGGCGAAGAATTTGGGCCGAAAGTTTTAATTCACCCGGCAAACTCATGCCTGCTTCGATAACCGCATAGCGATGAATTTCAGAACTTAGGCGAAGCAACATTAACGGTACCCCTAATAAATTATTTAAGTTAGCTTCGGTGATGAATGCGGATGAACCGAGGAGCGCACCCAATAAATCTTTGGTCGATGTTTTACCGACACTACCCGTGACACCGATTACCCGGCCTTTAAATTCACCACGCCAGCCGGCGGCAATTTGATGTAAGCCCGTTTGAGAATCAGCAACCACCAGTTGCGGTAAATGATCGGCCACACGTTTCGAAACCAAGGCACAGGATGCACCACTGGCACGAGCGGCATTTAAGAAATCATGTCCATCACGCTTGACCGTCTTAATCGCTACAAACGCTTCACCCTTTTTAATGGTGCGTGTGTCCATATTAAAACCGGTGATTTCTTGTTCAGGGAAAGAGGTCCACTCGCCCTGCGTCCACTGCGCTAATTGTTGAGGACTAAAGGAATGACTCATGAGCGCAGATTCCTCCGTAATTCTAAAATTTCTTTGGCTACCAAGCGGTCATCAAACGGCACCACCGTATCGTGAAACTCCTGAGTGGTTTCATGTCCTTTCCCGGCGATGATGACACAGTCATTAGGTTGCGCAGCGGCTAAAGCACGACCGATAGCATCGCGGCGATCATTTATAAATTCAATATTAGGCAAGGAACCTAAGCCTTCACGCATCTCGGCAAAAATCGTCGCAAGATTTTCCTTACGTGGATTATCCGCGGTCGCCCAAGCGTGGTGTGCTAACTCCGAAACCGCTTTCGTCATCGCAGGACGTTTACCACGATCGCGATTACCCCCACAGCCGAAGACACATAGGACACGTCCCGGAGTAATGGAGCGCAACATTTGTAACGCATTGCGTAAGGCATCGTCGGTGTGCGCATAATCAACAAATACTGGAAAAGATTGACCGGCCTCGACGCGCTCCATGCGTCCAGCCACCCCGGGAAAAGCTTTGACGGCTTCGACCATCGATAACGGATCGCGACCTAGAGACGCTGCTAAAGCTAACGCACAAAGAATATTCGAAATATTATATTCACCGGGCAGCGGCGAATTAAAGCGAGCGGATTGACCTGCCCAGTTAACGGTGAATTCGGAACCACGTGGATTAAATACAATCTGCGTCGCTTGGAGGTCGGCGGGAGTATGAATACCAAACGTAATCACTTGTCCGCGCGTGCGACAGGATTGTGCCAGATTTTTTCCGGCAGCATCATCGGTATTAATCACCGAAACTTTCGGAATAGAACCGCTACGGCCATCGAACAAAATCGTTTTGGCGTCGAGATAGGATTCTAAATTACCGTGGTAGTCGATGTGATCACGGGTTAAATTGGTAAACGCGGCAGCCGCGAAAGAAAAACCATGTACGCGATCTTGATGCAACGCGTGTGAACTCACTTCAAGACAGGCTCCTTCACATTGTGACTCTACCATTTGACGGAAGAAACCGGCTAAGTCAGCTGACTCAGGAGTGGTTTTATAAGCCGGGATGGAGCGACGACCCAATTGATAACGGACGCTGCCGATGAGACCCCAATTCTGCCCTTCTTGTTGTAATAAATGACGAAGCAAAGTGGTGATAGTCGTTTTACCATTGGTTCCCGTAACCCCTACCAGTTTTAATTTTTTCTCTGGGTTGCCGTGATAACGTCGCGCCACTTCCGCTAAAACTTTTCGGGGGTCTTTCACTTGAGCTGCCGCGACGGCAGGCAGACCCGCTACGGGTTCGCTCGAAATAATCGCGGAAGCACCACGAGAAATCACATCATCTAAAAATTGGTGACCGCTCGTGCGCAACCCTGGTAAAGCGAAAAACAAACTGCCTGGTAAAATCCGGCGAGAGTCAGTGACTAAATTAGTGACACGCGTTGACCAATCACCGCGACGTTCAATAACCGGAATATCTTGCAGCAAAGTTTGGAGGGTAGGATTTTCCATGAGGCGATGATTACTGGGTTCTTTTAATATCATCGTTCAACCCCAGCGACGCTGCGGGAAAGGGATGAAGTGGGTTTAATATCCAACCACTGGATACAATTTTTAGCCACCGTGGTAAAAATCGGAGCAGCAAATTTTCCACCATAGGCAATGCCATCGCCTTTCGGTTCATCTAAGATGACGGTGATGGCTATACGCGGATCTTGAGCTGGGAAAAAACCTGAGAACGAAGCAACGTGGTGGGCACTGGAGTAACGTCCGTTGATAATTTTTTGGGTGGTGCCCGTTTTGCCTGCGACGTCGTAGCCTTCGATGTCGGCGACAGGTGCGGTGCCGGTTTTACTGCACACGGCACGTAATAATGTCGCCACTTCTTTGGCCGTGGACGCCGAAACAACTCGGCCACGCGCACGAGGTGGATAGTCGACGACGGTTTCTTTGGTTTTAGAATCTTCAACGCGTAGAACCAGTTGCGGTTGCATTAACAATCCTTCGGCGGCGATGGTCGACATCGCATAGTGAATTTGTAGAGCGGTCACACTGATAGAGTGACCCATGGGCAAACGTGAGATAGTAATGCCATCCCATTTTTCCGGATTAATAATTAGTCCAGGAACTTCGGCGCCCGTGACTAAATTAGACACTGAACCAAAACCAAATGAACGAACTAATTTATCAAAACGATCTTCGCCGCGTTTTTCCGAATAAAGCATCCCGATTTGCACCGTACCTCGGTTAGAAGACTCCCGTACAATATCTCGAACCGAAACGACGCCAATCGGGTGGGAGTCCGCGGGCATCGAAATCATTCGGCCGCGATAAGGCACTTGGGATAAACTACAGTCGTAAATGCTATTCGGGGTAATTAATTTTTCTTCTAGGGCACCCGCGATAGAAACGATTTTAAAAACCGAGCCGGGCTCATAGACATCGGATACGGCACGATTTCGCTGACTATCCATGGGGGAAAGTTTGGCGTCATAAAATTTATTAAGATCAAACGTAGGCCAATTGGCTAAGCCCAGGATTCGTCCGGTCTTTGGCTCGCTCACAATAATCACTGCACTAATCGGATTATATTGAGCCACCGCTTTATCGAGGGCGTCTTCACAAGTTTTCTGCACTAAACTATTAATCGATAAGATGACATTGTTACCATCGACAGGTTGAACTTCGCGCAGACGAATACTCGCGATTTCCCGACGGCGACCATCGCGCTCGGATTCAATCCAACCCTTCTGACCTTGGAGAAAATTATTGAGAGCCTTTTCGATACCACAGGCGGATTGACCTTCCTTATTCACATAGCCGATGACGTGCGCAGCGAGTTGACCATTCGGATAATTGCGGCGGTACTTTAACTCTGCCCGGAGGGCTTTGATTTTTAAGCCGTTAATTTTTTTAAGAACTTCTTTGTCTACTTCATGCGCTAAAACAATCCAACGCACACGTCGCTCGTTTCCCTCATCATCCACTTTCGGTTTAGTGTTAAAGGCCTTGATGACATCGGTCGGGGAAACGGATAAAATTTTGGCGACTTCGACGGCTCGACCCAGTTCTTCTTTCTTAATAGATTCAGGATCGACGCCGATATCCCAGACATCTTCGGAGACGGCTAATAAATTATTTTGCGAATCGCGCACTTCTCCGCGGCGACAATCTAATTCTTGAAACACGCTACGGGCTTGGACTGCTTCCGCGCACAACTTAGGCGCTTCGACCCAATGGAGCCAGAAAAGTCTTACGATGACGGCGACAAAGCACAGTGAAACAATCCAGGCCAGCGAAGTGAAACGCTTTTGCCTGGCATGCATTAATGTCATCGGGAGCGAGGCCCTCCCATTTCAACAGGTGGGCGAAAGGTAAGATCGAGTGCCGCCACTCTTGGGCTCGGAGTAGTCCGTGCGGAGGTGACGGGTAAAATAGGACCAGAGACGCGGAGCCAAGTCACTTGCTCAGGCTTCGGTATTTTAAATTTTTCGCCGGCTTTTTCGCTGAGCTTGACCGTGTCTTGGCTGATATCGCGCTGACGTTTCAAAGCATCTAATTCTTTTTTGGAGTCAGCAATCGCACGTTCTAAACGGACAATGCGCACGCCCACATCATCCGAGCGGAGACGAAGTTTCATAATACTGATCATCCCTAATGCACCAGCGGCAACGGAGATGATGACCATCACGGCAATGAAAAAGCGACGGATGTTCATACAGTTAAGCGGCGGACGGCACGCAAGCGTGCGGAACGGCTACGAGGGTTGCGGGTTTGCTCAGCTTCCGATGGCTGAATGGCTTTACGGGTTAAAAGTTCGGCGAGTTTAACGCGTTCATCTTGTCCGCGATTATCATCGCGATGAATCGGACGGCCACTGACTTCATTCATATAGCGTTTCACCATGCGATCTTCCAGTGAGTGGAAAGAGATCACCACTAAGACGCCGCCTTGATTTAATTTTTCGAAGGCTTTGGGTAGCGCTTCAGCTAAGGCGCCTAACTCATCATTAATCGCGATGCGGACACCTTGAAAAGTTTTGGTGGCGGGATGTGGACCGCGGGGACCGGGAGGATTCGGTGCGACTTCGGCGACTAATTCGGCAAAGGCGGTGGTGCGGGATAGACGTCCGGTACCGCGGGCAGCTTCGATTGCATTCACAATGCGAAACCAGCGAGGCTCTTCACCGTAATCGCGAACCGCTTTTTCTAATTCAGGGCGAGTGGCGCGTTCTAAAAACTCGGCGGCGGTACGGCCCTTGCGCGTGTCCATGCGCATATCGTTGGGGGCATCGTAGCGAAAAGAGAAACCGCGTTCCGGGATATCCAACTGATGAGAAGACACCCCAATGTCCATCATAACACCGTCAAACGACCCCGGAACGCGGTCAAGGTTACGAAAATCTTCAGAATGAAAACGAAAGTTTTTAGGGAAACGTTGGAGGAGTGATTGCGCACGTTCGAGTGCAGCGGGATCACGATCCATCACATCGAGGGTAATGTTTTCAGCGCGCTCTAAAATCGCCGTCGCATGTCCACCCCCACCAAACGTACAATCTAAATAGGCACGACCCGACTGAGGGTTTAGCAAAGCTAAACACTCCTCGAGTAAAACTGGGACGTGACTGGTCATTTAAAAATTAATTGTGAATAAGCTGTGAGTTGTGTAAGTAACTTTTGGATACAAATTAAATTCCGAGTTCGCGGAGCGCACGGAGAATAATCCGGGTGCGTTCAGAATCGCGTTCGGTCTTGGGGGGATTTTTTGCCGAGATTTGAAACGTCGTAAAACCACCTTTGAAAACTACATCGCGATCGAGATGGGCTTCTTTCACCACGTGATCATTGAGCGTAATGCGACCGGCTTTATCGCAGGAAACTTGAATACTATTGGCGCCCAATAAACTCAATGCATCCATTTTATCGGGATCGCTCACGGTGACTTGCAGAGCTGCATCGGAAATGCGCTTCACCATCGACGGAGGAAAAACGACGATCGATCCAACCGCGGGATGATACATCGCTAAAAAACTTGTTTCTGCAGTTCCTTCAAAACGCCAGGCCGCTGGAATGGTGACACGATTTTTCTCATCCAACTTTCCGTGATGGATTCCTGTAAAGAGAGAATGGTTTGAACCAATAGACATGAGATATGGGAGCGTGAACCCAGTACGCCCACTTTCAACCACTATGCCCCACCCGTCAAGATTTTAGCCCCAGGTTAATATTCACACCATTCACAGGCGCGATCGGTCCAAAATACCGATTTTATGACAATTTTCGCTCATAAAATACTTATCCATCTGCTATTCAGCGACTTACGCTTATTTTAGGGATTAAAGGCCTTTTTTTATTAAAAAGGAAAGTCGATTTTGACCAATAGAATAAGGGGTAAAATGAATTTTTGGCTCCTTTTTGTATTCAGATTGTCATTACATTATTCCCTGGGGGGCCGATAATCTGCATGGGCGAAAGGGTTTGCCTTCATAGCGGGGGTGTGTTCTTTGATTATCACCGAATTACACCTAATTATGAAGAACGCCGTCACTTACGCACTCCTCGCTACAGCTATCACCTTTACTGGCTGCACCACCTACGTGGGCGTAGATAATCCAGATAACTCCGGTTCGATGTTCTCCAACATGACTGGTACCTTAACTACTAAATATAAAGCGGAGCCTGAAGTTGTCTTCAACGCCGTTAAACGTGCGGTTGATCAACAGAGCGACATCATGAAGCGCATGGGCGAAACCCAGCACAATTCTGAAGGTCAACTTTTCGACACCACCGTCTTCGCTCGTGCGATTGGTGACTTAGAAGTGAAGATCAACGTCACTAAAATCCAAGACGAAAAAACTAAAGAGTCCTACACACAGGTCACTGTGAAATATGGCTTCTTCGGTAACTGCGAACAAAGTCAGCAGCTGGTTTCAAAAATCTCTGCTAACGTTCGCCGATAAAAGAGCGGGCGGAACCGCCTAATGGAACGCCGCCCAGCCATTCGGCTTGGCGGCGTTCTTATTTACGATAATAATCTTAACACACATGGGAAATATTTTTGGACACAGCTTTCGCATTGCGACTTTCGGAGAAAGTCACGGTCCCGCCTTGGGCGTAGTCATTGAAGGCTGCCCTCCCCGCGTCCCCTTTGATTTAGATTTTCTTAAAAAGGAATTAGCGCGTCGTCGCCCTGGACAGAGCGATTTAACCACGCAACGCAAAGAAGAAGATCAGCCCGAAATTTTATCCGGTATCTCTCCGGATGGACTGACCTTAGGTTCGCCTATTGCGATTATCGTTCGCAATAAAGACCAACGTCCTTCGGCCTACACCGAAATGAAATCAGCGTACCGTCCATCACATGCGGATTTCACTTACGATTCTAAATACGGTATTCGTGCCGTCGAAGGTGGCGGACGTTCCTCCGCTCGCGAAACGGCCGCACGTGTGGCCGCCGGTGCGTTAGCGAAAACGGTTCTCGATCACGCTTGTGGTGCAAAAATTACAGCGTGGGTGGAAAGCGTCGCGGATATTCAAATGCCAGCGCTGGCAAAAACTCCGACGCAAAAGCAAGTCGATGCGAGCCCCACACGTTGTCCACATCCTGCGACCGCAGAAAAAATTGCGGAATGTATTCGCAGTGCACGCAGCCAGGGAGATTCCGTGGGTGGCGTGATTTGCTGTGTAATCTCCGGATTACCTGCGGGCTTAGGTTCTCCTGTGTTTGATCGCTTCGAAGCTGATTTAGCGAAGGCGATGCTTTCGTTACCAGCGACGAAAGGTTTTGAAATCGGAAGTGGTTTTGCGGGCACTCAATTAATGGGCAGTCAGCATAATGATTTATTCGTCAAAAAAGGCGGACGTATTCGCACCGCAACTAATCGCTCGGGTGGAACGCAAGGAGGCATTACCAACGGCGAAGATGTCGTCTTCCGTATCGCGTTCAAACCTACTGCGACTATTTTACAAAAGCAAAAAACCGTCCGTCCCGATGGTAAAGAAACCTCACTCGCGGCTAAAGGACGTCACGATCCGTGCGTCTTACCACGCGCCGTGCCGATTGTTGAAGCCATGGCCGCACTCGTAGCCGTCGATCACTGGATTCGCGATCGTGGACAAAATGAATCTTTCGGACGCTGCGGCCGTAAAGCATGACCCCGCTCATCATCGTTCTCGGGATTGCTGGATCAGGCCGTTCGGCCGTCGTAAAAGAACTCGCGGATAACGCGTGGGTAGAAGGTAAAGCGATTCGTATTTTAGCGGAGAGTGCCGAGACTTCAGAGAACGCGACCCGGGCCGAGCGTTGGACCTTTAAAGAGGGAGAAGCCCGCGTACCTCAACCAGCCGAAGAAGCAGCCTGTATCCTGATTACGAATGGACGGCTCTCCACCATCGATCAGATGGAAGCCATTCACCAACGCGTGACGAATTCCGATTGGCAAATTCAACGGGTCATCACGGTCATAGATTGTGCACTCGCGCATCGACACCCCGAACTTTCCGAATGGTACGAGGCGTGCATTCATTTTTCTGATGCCGTCGTGTTAAATCGTCGCTGGGAAGTTCCCGGTCAATGGATGAGTAAATTTTTAGAAAAATACGAAAATAGTTTTTATCCCTGTCTCTTCTTTAATTTCTTAAAAGAAGGTCGCTTACACAACCCCGCAGCGGTGATTGAAGGCGACCCATTGCGCATGAGTCATATCTTTGATGAAATCGATGCGGTGGATGAAATGGAATTCGATGAAGATAATTTGCCCGAAGAACCTTTTGATTTGGTGCGTCAGCCCGACAAATATTTTGCACGCGATGATTTAGGCCGTCGCATGATTACGGTACCCGACATTAAAGAAGTCCTTAAACTTGAGGGGCGCTAAGCGATCACGATGTACGTCCTAATTGCCACCTACGCTTGGCTTTTAGCTAATTTGCCGGAGGTATTTGCGCGTTTAAACGCGTGGGTCTTTGGCCAGTGTATTTGGTTCCTTCGCCGAGAAATTGTTTTAAATAATTTGCAGCAGGCTTTTCCGGAAAAAGATAAAGCGTGGTGGAAAAAAATTGGGAAACTTTCCTGTCAACGGACAGCCGAGATGAGTCTATTTGGAATCGCCTCAGCTGCGCTTTCCGAAAAGGAATTACTCTCCCGGATTAAACTGAATCCAAGTATCTTAACAGGAGCAGGCCGACTGAATAACTCAGAAAAAGGCACGGTCTGTTTTGTGCCTCATTTTTCCTTAATGGAGATGATGACGACCATTAAACTGCTCGACCCGA
>CAIMFE010000178.1 GCA_903840235.1 uncultured Opitutia bacterium
AAGCGAAGGCTCGATTAAAAGCTTCTTCGATTTTTGCAGGTGGTCTAACAGGTTTAAATTCGCGATTCACGAAGGCATGCACCGTAAACCCTTCAACAATCAGTTCATTGCCGCGTTCAACTTTATAGGTTAAGTGGAGTCGAGCCTTGGGCTTTTCTAAAATGGTTACAGTAATTTTTAAACGATCATCAAAATGCGAGGGGCGATGATACGTGAGTCCTGTTTCTAAAACGGGAAGGAGGAAGCCGTCTTTTTCTAAGTCGCGATACGGACAACCAATCTTATCCAACATCGCTACCCGTGCCATTTCGAACCAAGGTAGATAATTACCATGGTAGGTGACACCCATGGCGTCGGTCTCCGCAAAGCGAACTCGTGTTTCAACTGAGGCTTCTAACATGTCATTAAATTGACGATTTTATTTAATTTTCCAATGACAAAGCCACGGCTGTGAACGGCTTCTCCTTGCCGAATGTCCAACATCACTGAATATGCGGAGATGGGACAGCGCGATCGTTGGCTAATCTTCATGCTCGGTGCACTTATCGGGGCTGGTTTGCTATGGACGATTAAGACACAGAGCGAGCCCGCCCGAACGGAGAAGCATCGCGTTCGTGATTCACTCAATCTGCCGGGTATGATGTACGACTTCGCCGTCACTCAAAAGGGTTTTTACGGACACTATGTTTTGTTCGAGTCCGTTGAGACGATTCCCGATGGTTCCAAAGTCCGCACGATTGTGACGGGAGGCCGTCGACACTATAACGCGGAGGGTACAGAACTTCCTCAGGAATATTTATTGATTACAGAAACCTACGCCGCCGGCACGCCACTCGCTGAAGCAGGTCCAGTTACGCATTACACTTTCGCTTTCGCAGACCGTTTAACCATCCAACTTCGCATGGGGTATTCTGCGGCTGATGTAACGACCGATTTTGGTGACGTCGCAACCCCAGTCGCCGATCGACCTGATTTAGTGACTCTTAAATTAACAAAATGGATTAAAAGCCATCAGGCTAAAGACTGGAGTAAATTAAACGAGTTATTCAAAGGTCTATCCAAAAAACCAGCCGTCCAATCCGTCGAACTGACACTAATTGATTGGCAGAGCGAAGCTGAATTAATAAAACAAAATTCCACTAAGTAATGTCGACCGTCAAACAAGAGGGGATTTTTACCGTTATATTGAGCCTCTGCGTGAACGTCGTTCTCGCTAGCGTAAAGTGTACAGTCGGTGTGGTCGCTAATTCTCACGCGCTTATTGCGGACGGTATTCACTCACTCACCGATATTGCGGGCGACATCGCCGCCGTCATCGGCATCCGTCTCGCTCACTTACCTAAAGACGATGATCACCCTTACGGTCATCACCGCTTCTCAACCCTCGCGACACTCTTCATTTCTACTTTAGTTCTGAGTTTTTGTATCGGTCTCGCTTGGCACTCACTCAAAAACTTAATGCAAGGAAGTGCGACAGAGATTCCGGGAGTGGCTGCTGCATGGGTAGCAGGTATCGCACTCATTATTAAAGAAACATTTTATCAGTTTGCTCGACGTCAGGCCGAGAAATTGGGCTCCCGCTTACTGATGGCTAACGCCGCCGACCATCGCGCAGACGCCATCGCTTCATTACTCGCCCTCATTGCTGTCGTCATTGCAAACACGCGTCCCGAGTGGGTTGCCATCGATAAAGTAATTGGACTGGTTCTCGCTGGCTGGCTCGGTGCCGAAGGTATCAAATTATTCAAGTCCGCCTGCGCTGATTTAATTGATACCGCCCCCGAAGAAAAAATTCTTAAAGACTTGAGCGAACACATTCTTGCTGTTCCTGGAACCAAAGGATTTCACGCTTTCCGCGCCCGTCGCGTCGGTGATCGCTTCGAAGTAGACTTCCACCTGCAAGTGGATGAATCAGCCACCGTGGCCCAAGGTCATGCCATCGCTGGACAGGTTAAATCCGATATTTTACGTCTTCACCCAGAAGTAGTTTCAGTACTCGTACACGTTGAGCCTGACATGCCTCAATATCGCAAGTGCGATGGTCACCACGGCTCAGCTCACTGATTTTTAGACCGTCGAAAAAGCCCGCACTCCGTATTTATTCGTTAGCCACGTCTGCAATGTCTTAAAATCTTTAGGTGGCTCAACGGAGAAGGTCATCGGTTTTCCTGTCTGTGGATGATTTAAGGTTAACTTGTGTGCATGCAGCATGACGCGTGGCATCGGCCAGTTATCAAATGCTGGTACGTCAAATTTACCATACGTACGATCGCCTAAAATGGCGTGACCGATGTGCGCTAAGTGTACACGAATCTGGTGGGTGCGTCCGGTGTGCGGATAAGCTCTGATCAAGGCGGCTTGCGGACCATACTTTTCTTCCACGCGCCAATCGGTGATCGCTTCGTGACGTCCATCCTCACGCACGGCCATACGTACACGCACGGTGCGGTGACGATCAATGTTCGCGTTTACTTGTCCACCGAGCAGGCGAGGACTTTTATCCACGAGCGCTAAATATTCTTTTTTCGCGGTACGTTCACCAAATTGTTCCACTAAGTTGTGATAGGCTTTATCAGTCTTTGCTAAAACGATGACACCCGAAGTTTCGCGGTCGAGACGATGCACCACGCCTGGACGAGGTGCGCCACCGGCGGGAGCTAATTTACCTTTGGTATGATGGAGTAAACCATGCACGACCGAAAGTTCATCCGATCCTTGAACGGGGTGGGTGAGCAATCCACTGGGCTTATTAATAGCAATAATATGAGCGTCCTCGTAAATGACTTCTAAATTCATTTTCACCGCACTGGCGGTGGGCTCTTCGGGAGCGGGCAGGGCAACGGTGAGACTGTCTAAAGGATT
>CAIMFE010000179.1 GCA_903840235.1 uncultured Opitutia bacterium
AATCTCAATGCTTTCGATTTAGTCAAAACACCTCGTGTTCTGATCACCCTCGAAGGTTTAACCAAAGTGCTCGAACGCACCAAAAACTAAAAACTATGAAGCCTGCTTCCGACATCATCAGTCGCCCTATTCTCACTGAAAAAGCTTCCGGCCTCGCCGAAGCCAATAAGTACGTTTTCGAAATTCTTCCTGGTGCCGACCGCGTACAAGTGAAGACCGCTATCGAAGCGAACTTCAAGGTGACCGTCATCAAAGTGAACATTCTTATCCGTAAAGGAAAAGTTCGTCGCAGTCGTTTAGGTGGAGGTTCCATCTACACCGAGACTCCTTCTCGCCGCGCCATTGTTACCCTTAAAAAAGGTGACGTCATCTCACTCGCCTAATCAGCCGCTCCCATGTCTATCATTTCTTCACGCCCTATTACTCCCGGCCAACGTTTCTTGGTTCGCGTAAAGACCGACAACCTCCACAAAGGTCGTCCTGAGCGTCAGCTTACCGAAAGCAATCACCGTGCCCGTGGTCGTAATTGCTACGGCCGTATCACTTCACGTCGTCGTGGGGGAGGTCACAAAAAACTTTATCGTACGATCGATTTCCGTCGCGATGTTTTAGAACAACCTGCGACTGTCTTACGTATTGAATACGATCCAAATCGTACTGCTCACCTCGCTTTACTCGAGTACGCTGACAAAACGCACACCTACATTTTAGCACCTGATGGTCTAAAAGAAGGGGACACCGTTGTGAGCACAAACAAGCCACAAGAGCAGCTCACCCCTGGTCTCTCGTTGCCCTTACGTTTAATTGCTCCTGCAACTTTCATTCACTGTATCGAACTCGAACCCGGTCGTGGTGCGCAAATCGCCCGCTCCGCTGGTGGTTTCGCTCAGTTGATGGGTATCGAATTAGACCGCGCTATTTTACGCATGCCTTCTGGCGAGCAACGTTACATCAATGCCGACTGTCGTGCGACCGTAGGTATCGTTGGAAATCTTGAACACCAAAATGCAAGCCTCGGTAAAGCCGGCCGCAGTCGCTGGAAGGGTCGTCGTCCACGTGTTCGTGGTATGGCGATGAATCCAGTCGATCACCCGAACGGTGGTGGCGGTGGTAAATCTAAAGGTGGAGGCGGTCGCCAACATCTTAAATCACCTTGGGGTCAGCTCGCTAAGGGCTTCCCAACACGTACCAAAGCTAAGAGCTCTAACAACCAAATCATCGTGCGCCGTAACGGTCGCAAAGTGAAACAAGCATAATTTACCATGTCACGCTCTCGTAAAAAAGGATACTTCGTCGACCCACATTTAGTGGACAAGATCGCTGCTGCCCAAAAGACCAGCAACCGTAAGCCCATCAAAACTTGGTCACGTCGTTCGACAGTTACGCCTGATTTCGTTGGCCTCAATCTCGAGGTTCATAACGGCAAGGCCTTCATTGCTGTGTACATCACAGAAAACATGGTCGGACATAAACTCGGTGAGTTCGCTCCCACGCGCACCTTCCGTCAACACACTCAACCTTCACGTAAGGAAGCCCAGTAA
This sequence comes from uncultured Opitutia bacterium, assembly GCA_903840235.1. Lineage (GTDB taxonomy): Bacteria > Verrucomicrobiota > Verrucomicrobiia > Opitutales > UBA953 > UBA953. Next base: position 1,542 of record CAIMFE010000179.1, read on the forward strand.
TCTTTATGCGTTTCAGTCACTCAATCTTCGCTCTCTTTGTTGCTACGGTTATTACCGTCGCAGCGAATGGTCGTGCATTGGGTTCAGCTGAAGCTGAAGGTCGAGCCAAGGTAGCCCAAGTGATCGCTGGAAATAACACTGACCTCGTTGTCGTGTCCGGTGGTTATAATTGTGGTCTTCGTCCTGGTGCTGTTTGCACAGTCACTCGCGAAGGCCGTGCCTTTGGTTCGGTGATTGTGGCTGAAGCAACTGAACATCGCGCTATCGCACTTATCCTTTCACTCGATTCTTCAACGCAAATTACGTCGGGCGACACAATCACCCTTCGTCCCAACCCACGCATCTAATTCTCTAAACTATTTATCACGTCATGGAAGTTCACGCCTCTACTCGTTTCGCTCGTATGTCACCCCAAAAGGTGCGCGAAGTTGCACGTCAAATCCAAGGTTTGCCCGCTGAAGAAGCCATCCAGCTTCTCCGCTTCATCCCTCGTAAATCTGCGCGCTTACTCGCAAAGACTTTGGCCAGTGCCATCGCCAATGCGGAGAATAATCACAGTTTATCATCCAACGATCTCGTCGTGGTTTCGGCCACCGTTAATCAAGGTCCCGTGCTCAAGCGCTCGATGCCTGCCGCTCGTGGTTCCGCTCACCCCATTCATAAATCGATGAGCCATATCCGTATCGCTCTCGGTTCCTCCACTAAATAAACCAACTTAAAAGACTACAATGGGACAGAAAGTAAATCCAATCGGCTTCCGTTTAGCCGTTCGTCGTAACTGGGAATCTCGCTGGTTTGCAACTAAGCGCGATTTCCCTTCCTTCATTCTTGAAGACTACCGCATCCGCGAGTTCCTCAAAGAGAAGCTCCGCCAAGCGGCTGTCCCTCGCATCTTTATTGAACGTGCTGGTCCTAAGGTCCGCGTGCGCATTTGGACTGCTCGTCCTGGTGTCGTCATCGGCCGTAAGGGTGATGAACTGAAGAAGCTCCGTGAAGAAATCCAAAAAGTTGCCGGTAAGGCTAAACTTGAGGACGTGATTCTCGAAGTGAACGAAGTAAAACGTCCTGATCTCGTTGCTCAATTGGTTGCGGAAAACGTAGCCTTACAATTAGAGCGTCGTATTTCTTTCCGTCGTGCGATGAAGAAAGCTATTCAATCCACCATGCAAAATGGTGCGGATGGTATTCGTTTACGTCTCGGTGGTCGTCTGGGTGGTGCAGAAATCGCCCGCGTGGAATCCGCCCGTGTCGGTCGCGTTCCTCTCCATACTCTTCGCGAAAATATCGACTACGGATTTGCGGAAGCCCGCACTGTTTACGGCAAACTCGGCATCAAGTGCTGGATTTGCGCGAAGGACTCCGAGTTTTAATTCTTATAAACCAACTCTAACTTTTTCATAACATGGCAAATTTACAACCAGCTCGCACCAAGTGGCGCAAACACCGCAAAGGAAAAATTCGCGGCAATGCTACCGCTTGTAACACGCTCGCCTTTGGTGACTTTGGTATTCAGTCCCTCAGCCGTGCTCGCATTCCTGCGAACCAAATTGAGGCTGCCCGTATTGCAATTTCTCGCGCTCTTAAGCGTAAGGGAAAAATGTGGATGCGTATCTTTCCTCACACTCCAGTCACTCGTAAACCAGCCGAAGTCCGAATGGGCTCCGGAAAAGGTAGCGTTGAGTACTATGTGGCAGTGATCAAACCCGGCACAATGCTTTTCGAAGTAGGTGGCGTACCGATCACCGTAGCGCGTGAAGCGATGCGTTTAGCCGATACCAAACTTCAAGTTCGTTGCCGCTTCTTGGCCCGTGAAGAACTCGAAAAATACTAAACTTAAAAACCAAACACCTAATTAAATTTCTCGATGCGTACTTATCAGAAAGACAAACCCTCTGCCGCTTCGGCTGTCCGCGGTCTGGCTCCAACCGAGTTACAGAAGCGCGTGCGTGAAGCTCGTGAAGAACTTCTCCAACTCCGCCTCCGTAAGGCCACCGGCGCAGTCGAAAACTCTGCTCGTTTCCGTGTGCTCCGTGCTGATATCGCACGTTGCCTCACGCTCTTGAATTCCAAAACCACCACTAAATAATTTTTAAATCCAATGTCTGAGTCACGATCCACTCGTAAAAACCTCATCGGTTTTGTTGCCACCCGTTCGGGCGACAAGTCCGTGAAAGTAAATTGTCAATTTACCGTTCTTCACCCCGTCTACGGCAAAGAAGTCAAACGTCGTACCGTCTTACACGCTCATGATGAAAAGAATGAGTGCAAGGTTGGCGACAAAGTTGAAATTATGGAAACCCGTCCTCTTTCCAAATTAAAGCGCTGGCGCATCGTTCGCATCGTCGAAGCTGCGAAAGTCGCTATCCAATCAGCCGAATAATCCTCTAATACTTTTTAATATGCTTCAAATGCTTTCCAGGCTCGATGTAGCCGACAACACAGGTGCCCGCCAAGTGCAGATGATCCGCCGTCTCGGCCAAATCACTGACACTGCTGGTATCGGTGATGTGATTATTTGTTCCGTCAAGGACTCCACCCCTGATGCTCAATGCAAAAAGGGTAGTGTTGTCCGCGCCGTGATCGTACGTACCGTGGCTCCAATTCGTCGTAACGACGGCAGCTATTTACGTTTCGATACCAACGCCGTCGTGATTCTCGACGACAATGGTAATCCTAAAGGTACCCGTATCTTCGGGCCTGTTGCGCGCGAACTCCGCGGCAAAAACTTCATGAAGATCATTTCCCTCGCTCCTGAGGTTCTCTAATTACCATGTCTAAGACTGATATTAAAAAGGGTGACGAAGTTGTCATCATCGCCGGTGCCGAAAAAGGCAAACGCGGCGAAATCCTCACTTACGATCGTGCTGATGAGCGCGTCACTGTAAAAGGCCTCAATCTCGTCAAGCGCCACCTCAAGCGTGCCCAAGATGGTACCGGTGGTATCACCGAGAAGGAAGCATCCATTCATCGCTCTAACGTTATGCTGGCTTCACTCTGGGAAGCTCGCCAAAGCAAAAAGCCTGCCGCTAAAAAAGCGAAGGCTGCTAAATAATATCACGAAACCCCCCGAGAAATTTTCACTCAAATGTCCAAGCCCTATCTAAAAAAGGTTTATCTCGAGAAGGTCGTTCCTGAGCTCCTCAAAGCTCGCGGCTACAAGAACGTTCACCAAGTACCAAACTTGACGAAGATCGTTCTTAACTCTGCTTTCAAAGCTGAAGCTGACAAAGGCCACATGGCTGAAGTCGTCAAAGAGATAACAAAACTTTCAGGTCAAAAGCCTGTCATCACCCGTGCAAGCAAGAGCGTTGCGAACTTCAAAGTTCGTCAAGGCATGCCCCTCGGTTGCATGGTCACTCTACGTGGACCTCGCATGTGGGAATTCTACCTTCGCTTAACCGCGGTAGCCCTTCCTATGATTCGCGACTTCCGTGGTACCTCTAACCGTCTCGACGGTCGCGGTAATTATTCTCTCGGTATCACCGACCACACCATCTTCCCTGAAACTCAGGCTGATGGCTCTCAACGCGCCAACATTGGTATGGACGTAGTCATCGTGACTTCGGCTAACACCGATGATGAAGGCCGTGAACTCTTGCGCATGCTCGGCATGCCATTCCGTCGTTCCTCCGCTGCCACCGAAGCAGCCGCTACCGCCGCGAAGGCCTAACCTTTATAATAAAAAAATACTAGTATGGCAAAAGAGTCCGTCATTCAACGCTCCCTAAAGCGCCAACGCTTAGTTGCAAAATATGCAACTCAACGTGCTGAGCTTAAAAAGATCCTCGCGAGTCCAAAGACCACCGAAGAAGAGTTTTACGCAGCTCAACGCAAGTTGACCAAGCTGCCCCGCAACTCCTCTCGCGTTCGTCATAAGAACCGCTGTGCAATCTCTGGTCGTCCTCGTGCGTTCATTCGCAAGTTCGGCCTTTCCCGTATCACCTTCCGTGAATTGGCCCTTGGCGGTCAAATTCCCGGTGTCACTAAAGCCTCCTGGTAAACCACGAAAACTACGAACATGTCTGCATCCAACGATACAATCGGAGATTTTCTTACCTCCATCCGCAACGCCTCTAAGGCCGAACGTCCTACGGTCGTGATCCAATGGTCACGTCTCCGTGAAGGTGTTGCCCGCATTCTTACTGAGTCCGGTTACATCGCTCAATTCCGCAAGGTTGAGCGCGATGAAAAACCTGCTCTGGAATTAACTCTCAAGTACGTCTCTGGCGTACCTGCGATCACGAGCATCGAACGCGTGTCCACTCCTGGCCGTCGTGTTTATGCTGGTTACTCTTCTGTGCCTAAGGTTATCGGCGGCATGGGAGTCTCTATTCTCACCACCTCACGCGGCGTCATGACTGACGCTGAAGCTCGTCGCCAAAAAGTTGGCGGTGAACTCCTCGCCAAAGTCTGGTAACCCTAAACCCTCAATACTTAAATCTATGTCACGCATTGGTAAACAACCCGTCGCTTTCCCCGCTAACGTAAAAGTAGCGGTGTCTGGACAAACCGTTTCTGTTGAAGGTCCTAAAGGGAAACTCACACATAAATTTCCATCTCAAATCGGAGTTACGGTCGACAAATCTGTCGTCCAAGTCGCTGATCTGAGTGAGAAAAAAGAAGCAGGTGCTCTCTTCGGAACCACTCGCGCTATCATCCGTAACATGGTTGAAGGCGTTGAAAAAGGTTACTCCAAAACTTTACTCATCGAAGGCGTTGGTTTCAAAGCCTTACTTAAAGGTAATGTTTTAGATTTAGCTTTAGGCTATTCTCACCCGATTCGTTACACCATCCCTGCGGGCGTTAGCGTCGTCGTCACCGACGGCACCAAGCTCGTCATCAGCGGTCCTGATCGCCACATGGTGGGTCAAGTCGCTGCTTCCATCAAACTCTATAAACCTGTTGAACCTTACAAAGGCAAAGGTGTTCGCGTTGAAGGCGAATACGTTCGTCGTAAGGAAGGTAAGAAGACTGCTTAATTTCTTTAACGTTTTTATTTATGAAACTTTCCAAAAAGAATTTACTCATGCAGAAGCGCCGCTGGCGCATTCGTAAAGCGGTGCGTGGTACCTCTACCCGTCCACGTCTCGCTTTAAAGTTAACCCACCTCCATCTCTACGCTCAGGCGATTGACGATGATCGTGGTGTAACTCTCGTTGCAACTTCCACTACCTCCAAAGATTTACGCGGCAAAAAACTCCGTCCTTCAGTGGCTGGTGCTGCGGATTTCGGTGCTGCTTTCGGCGAAAAAGCGAAAGCTGCCGGACTCACCACTCTGGTCTTCGACCGCGCTGGTCGTCGCTACCACGGAGCGGTTAAATCCTTTGCAGACGCCGTGCGTAAAGCCGGACTTATTTTCTAAAATTACATGAGCGAAGAAACAAATAATGCAGCGGCAGCCCCCGCGCCGGCTCCTACTAATGCCCCTTCTAATCAAGGTGGAGATCGTCGTGGCCAAGGAAATCGTCGTGGTCAAGGTGGCCAAGGCGGTGGTCAAGGTCGCCCACCTCGTCGCGATAATCGCAACGAAGCTCCTGCTTCTGAATTCAATGACAAAGTCGTACACGTTAACCGCTGTTCAAAAGTGGTTAAAGGTGGACGTCGTTTTAATTTCGCAGCCCTCGTAGTTGCCGGTGATGGCAAAGGTCGCGTCGGCGTAGGTTACGGTAAAGCCAAAGAAGTTCCTGATGCTATCCGCAAAGGTACTGATCGCGCTCACCGTGCACTCGCTAGCTTCAATCTCCGTAACAACACCATTCCTCATGAAGTGATTGGTCGTGCTGACGGCGGCGTCGTTATGCTTCGTCCAGCCGCTCCCGGTACTGGCTTAATCGCTGGTGGTGGTGTTCGCGCCGTTCTCGAAGTGGTTGGATTAAAAGACGTTCTCTCGAAATCGATGGGATCCAATAATCCTCAAGCGATTGTGAAAGCTACCCTCGATGGTCTTTCTCAACTCCGCACTCTGGAACAAATCAAAACTCTTCGCAGCTAAGCTGAAATTATACTTATGAAACTTCACTCTCTCCCAGAAATCAAAGGTTCTACCCACCGCCATAAAATACTTGGTCGTGGTCGCGGTACCGGTCACGGTAAAACTTCCGGTCGCGGACACAAAGGTATGAAAGCGCGTTCAGGCGGCGGTCATCGTCCAGGTTTTGAAGGCGGTCAAATGCCTCTCTACCGTCGTTTACCTCACCGTGGTTTCAAAAATGTTAACCGCATCGATTACGCTGTCATTAACTTACGCGACATCGAAGACTTGAAGGGCAAGACCGTTGACCTCGCTTCACTTAAAGCTGAACGCATCATCCGTAAGAACGTTGAGTTGCTTAAAATTTTAGGCACCGGCGAAATTACCCGTGCTGTCACCGTTTCCGCTCACCGCTTCTCTGACTCCGCTAAAAAGAAAATTGAAGCTGCTGGTGGTAAGGTTGTGGAGCTCGCGGTTGCCGCAGCTGAATAATCATCCAACCCTCCGCGATGTTTTCGGCCTTCGCCAATTGCTGGAGGATACCTGAACTAAGGGCCCGTCTCATTGCGACGGTCGCCCTTATTTTTGTTGCCCGTATTGGAGCGAATATTCCGTTACCGGGTATCGATCCAAAAGATATTTTAGATTACTACCATTCGATGGCCGATCAAGCATCGGGCGGA
>CAIMFE010000180.1 GCA_903840235.1 uncultured Opitutia bacterium
GGGTTGCATTGTGAATGGCCCAGGAGAAATGGCGGATGCTGATTTCGGTTACGTCGGTGGTGCACCTGGAAAAATCAATCTCTACGTCGGCAAGACACCCGTGAAGTTTAATATTGCACAAGAAGAAGCCGTCGAACGCCTGGTAGATCTCATCAAAGAAAAAGGTAAGTGGGTTGAAGCATAGAGTTAAAATCTCCTTAAACTCGGCTGATTTAGCAGCAGTAGTTAATTTATTCTTGAGTCTTCAATTGCGATAAAATCTATTTCTTCATTCTACATGCTTAGTAAAAAATTCCTCTCCTCTGCCTGCTTCATTTTAACTGTCGTATTTCTTACACTCGCTCAAATCTCAGCTGCCACTATTACCGACCTCGGTGCACTCGGCGACCCAACCACCGCTGCCTCGCGTTACTCCCGTGCTTATGCCGTTTCTGCGAATGGCTACGTCATTGTTGGTTCTAGCTTAGACGGCGTCTCCAACGATCATGCCTTCAAGTACATCGGCACCAAGATGACCGACCTCGGTGCCCTCGGTGACCCAACCACCGCTGCCTCGCGCGAATCCTACGCTAGTGGAGTTTCAGGGGATGGCTCAGTCATTGTCGGGTACGGCGACAACGGTACGCTCACCCATGCCTTCAAATATGTCGGTACCACAATGACCGACCTCGGTGCCCTCGGCGACCCAACTACCGCCGCCTCGCGCGAATCCTACGCTTTTGCAGTTTCAAGAGATGGTTCCGTCATTGTCGGGGAAAGCTTTAACGGCACGGTCAGCCATGCTTTCAAATACATCGGTACCACGATGACCGACCTCGGTGCACTCGGTGACCCAACTAGCGCTGCCTCGCACTTTTCCGGCGCTTATGCGGTTTCAGCGGATGGCTCAGTCATTGTCGGGGAAAGTTATAACGGCACGGTCAGCCATGCTTTCAAATATGTCGGTACCACGATGACCGACCTCGGTGCACTTGGTACTAACCCTGCAAATGATTCCTACGCGTATGGGGTTTCAGCGGATGGCTCAGTCATTGTCGGAGAAAGCTATAACGGCACGGCCACCCATGCTTTTAAATATGTCGGCACTACGATGACCGACCTCGGCGCACTCGGTACTAACCCTGCAAATGATTCCTGCGCTAATGCGGTTTCGGCGGATGGCTCAGTCATTGTCGGGTCTAGCACTAACGATACGACCACCCATGCCTTCAAATATGTCGGCACCACGATGATCGACCTCGGTGCACTCGGCGACCCAACTACAGCAGCCTCGCGCGAATCCCGCGCTAGTGGAGTTTCAGGAGATGGCTCAGTCATTGTTGGTTATAGTTATAACGGCACGACCGACCGTGCCTTTGTTTATACGGATTCAGGCATGTTGGATGCCGTTGAATGGATGCAGTCAATCAGCGGACCAGCAGGAATTCTTCCGATGGTAAATTCTCTCACTTCTTTAACCATGGAAGGCGCACACCATCGCCCTCTCATGTCCCTCGATGCGATGGGTAAGAAAAGCCAAAGCTGGGTAACGGGTGACTTTGGTGCACGCTCTCGCACCTCCGACAGTCACACGACTAGCGGCGAAGCGGGTGTTAGCGGAACGTTTGGTCGAGTCGTGGCCGGACTAGCGGTCGGACATAGTGAACAAAATAATGATCTTCTATTTGGTGGTTCGAGCAACATCTCCGGTCAATACATCCTCGGCGAAGTCGACATACGTCTATCCGACAACAAGAGCATCCTTTCGTTAACCACCATGCTGGGCAACTGGAAATCCAAAACCCTTCGCGGTTACGGAACGGGAAATGGCGTAGATTACTCTCTCGGATTAAGTAGTTTAAATTCTACAAGTGCACGTCTTCGCATCAATGGTGCTCCACGTAAATTAATACGCGGATCATGGATCACACCTTATGCTTCATTCACCTGGAGTCGCACTACAGCCGATGCCTACGACGAATCAGGCGGTTCTTACGACGCACACTTCAACAGACAATCACACGATTCCAAGGAAGGTCACGTCGGAGTTTCTACCAATTTTAAACTAGGGAAAGATACCACCCTGCTCACCACGTTAGAATGGATTCATCGCTTTGATAAATCGGAATCTGGATTCTCGGGTACTGACATCGACCATGGTGCATTACCCTTTGATGTCGCAGGTGCAGCCATTCATAGCAATCAGGCACGACTTGGAATCGACGTGGATCACAAAGTGAATCCCACAACGATGTTAAACTTCTCCGCACACGTCACGAGCGTAGGCGAAGCACCAGATGTATCGACGGGACTGAGTTTACGTCGCGCGTTCTAAAAGTGTGTTGAGGTAGATTTACACCCACCCGTGTAATAAATCTCAATAAAGAGATAGTAGAACGACACTATTTTAGGGTTACATTACGACTGCTTCTTGCCAGCAGGACGAAAATTGCCCTATGTCTAATCCTACTCTTTTATGAAACCTGTACTTCTTGTGATTCGTGATGGCTGGGGCGAAAACCATAACCCTAAACACGACGCGTTCAATGCACTCAAGGTCGCGAATATTCCCGTGTCGCGCGGACTGACCAAGAATTGGCCACGCACCGAAATCATGGCCCACGGACTCGATGTCGGTCTCCCCGTTGGCATCATGGGTAACTCCGAAGTCGGACACCAAAACATTGGCGCGGGTCGTATCGTCGACCAAGAAATTGTCCGAATCGACAAAGGACTCACCGATCCTCAAGCGATGCGCCAAATCAAAGCTTTCCGTGGTCTGGTTGAAAACGTGAAATCCACTGGCGGAGCTGTTCACCTCATGGGACTCTGCTCCGAAGCAGGCGTTCACTCTACCCTGCCTCACCTCTATGCGATTCTTCGTCTCTTAAAAGAGGAAGGTCTTTCTAAAGTTTTCATTCACGCCTTCATGGATGGACGCGACAGTCCGCCCACCAGTGGTGTTGGTTATCTCAAACAACTCGAAGCTGAGCTCGCTAAAATCGGTATCGGTAAAGTCGCCAGCGTCTCTGGACGTTTCTGGGCGATGGATCGCGATAATCGCTGGGAACGCGTAAAGACGGCCTACGATGCACTGACGGGCGCCCCTGCACCTGAAGCCGCTTCAGCCACCGCTGCCGTTCAAGCTTACTACGATAAACCCACCGACTCGAATACCACCGGCGATGAATTCGTTCCCGCCACACGTATCAAAGGCGGAGAATTTATTAAAGATGGTGACTCGGTTTTATTCTTCAACTTCCGCGGCGATCGCCCCCGCGAAATCACCCGCGCCTTTATTGATCCTGAATTCAAAGGCTTCCCGCGCGCACACTTGCTCAAACTTTTCTACGCAACTTTAACCAATTACGAAAAAGGTCTCTGTGCGAATGTGATTTTTGATAAGCCACCGAAGATGGTAAACATTCTCGGTGATTGGGTTGCTAAACAGAGACTGAAACAATTCCGCACGGCGGAAACTGAGAAATTCCCGCACGTCACTTTCTTCTTTAACGATTATCGCGAAGAGCCCTTCACCGGTGAAGAGCGCGGTATGGCCCAAAGTCCTAAAGACGTTTCGACTTACGATCAGAAGCCTGAGATGTCGGCCGACCAAGTCACTGCGATGGCCAAGGAAGCGATTCTTTCAGGCAAGTACGCACTCGTCGTAGTCAATTACGCTAATCCTGACATGGTTGGTCACACAGGCTCACTCGCTGCCGTTTGTAAGGCCTGTGAGAAGGTCGACCAAGGCGTGGGCGAATTACTGAAAGCGATTGATCAAGTCGGCGGCAAAGCGGTGATTACGGCTGACCACGGAAATGCCGATCAAATGTGGGAGCCCGAAGAAAACTGCGCACACACTCGTCACACTTTAAATCCTGTTGAAGTAGTTATCTACGGAGAAGGATGCAAAGCACTCAAGACGCGCCCAGCTGGACGTCTTGCCGATGTCGCCCCCACTCTTCTCCACCTCATGGGCTTACCTAAGCCTGCTGAGATGACGGGTGAGTCGTTGATCGCGAGCTAACGCTCGCGAGGGGACACGGTGTGCGAGCTGAAGCTCGCAGGGGACAAGCTGGCACGTTGGCAAGGTGACAAGGGGTTGTACCCCTACCCGAAGAACTAAATGTTTACCGTGGCGTCTTGGCTGTCGAACGCTCGAGTGTAAGCAGCAGCGAGCATTAAATAGGAAAATGGAATCGTAATGAATAAACCAATAAAGCAGCCTAAAACTCCGAGCACCGCAATTACAGCTGATACGAGAATTAGGAGCAGCATCCAGCCCCAGTTTGCAGTGACTACTTGACGACTGATTTCCATGCTCTCCCAAAAACCATATTTTTTGTCGGCCAAAACCATCAGGGAGAAGACCCAAGCAATTGAAAGATAAATGCCGGGAAGGATGCACAAACAATAACCTAAGATGATTAAAAGTGTATGGACAAAAAGCCATGCCAACGATGGGCCAAACAAGTCGAAACCTCTGAAAATATCCGAAATCGTGACGGACTGATTTCTGATACAACTTAAATTAAATCTAAACATCCCAATAGCCATTGCCGGAACGAGTAAAATACCGACCCAGGTAAGTTCTAAAATAATGACAGCGACTATCCAGATAAGATAGCCAATTACAATCGTCCAAAAATTGTTCTTCATCGCCTCTAACGCGGCATTAAAACAAAGCCCGATATCAAACGGATTCTGTGCGTTGATACCACGATTTACCAACTCAGTTTGTTCAAAATTTAAACTCATAAAATATTAATTAGAAGGAGACCTTAGGAGCGACGCGTTCTGCTTCTGTCTCAATCTTAAAGAAGTCAGCGGCAGCGAAACCAAAGATATTAGCCACGAAAACATTAGGGAAAACTTCGCGTGCGTTGTTATACTGCAAGACGCCGTCGTTGTAACCCTGACGGGCAAAAGCGATACGGTTTTCGGTTGAAGCGAGTTCATCCATCAACTGCTTCATGGTCACATCGGCTTTCAATTGAGGGTAGTTTTCAGCGACAACCATCAGGCGACCGAGGGCACCGGAAAGACCCGACTCAGCCTGCATCACATTACGGATAGCATTCGGATCGTTAGGGTTAGCCGACATTTGCACATTGGCCTGAGTGGCCTTCGCACGTGCATTGATTACCGCCTCAAGCGTACCACGCTCGTGAGCCATGTAACCTTTAGCGGTTTCAACTAAGTTAGGAATTAAATCGTGACGACGTTTAAGCTGCACATCGATTTGCGAGAAACCATTGCGGAACGCATTGCGCAAGGTAACGAGCGTGTTGTATACGCCAATCACCGCGAGAGCGACAATGACGAGTAGTACTAAAAAAACTAAAAGAACTATGAGGACGATTGGCATGGGGATGATTTATTCGAAATCTAACCGTCTTCCTCTATTTCGCAAGTAAGATGGAAAGGTGTAACTGATAATTTTATACTAAATTTATAGCAGTTTAATTACTTCAGCGCCTCTAATTTGACACAAACCTCATCGATCAAAAAAGCAGGGGTCGAAGCACCCGCCGTCACCCCAACTGTTTGGTATCGTTGTAATTGGGAAAAGTCTAATTCGGCAGCCGTTTCAACATGGTAACAAGGCAAGCCCTGTATCTCAACCAACTTGGCCAACTTAACGGTATTCGCGGAGTGACGACCACCAATCACGACAATCGCCTGGCAGCCTTGCTTGGCTAATTCAACGACGTCTGACTGCCGATCTTTGGTCGCCCCACAAATGGTATCAAAAATTTCAACCTTCGGATAACGCAATTTTAAATCAGCCGCCAAATTCTGAAATTCATCCGTGAACATGGTCGACTGAGATACCATGCAAACTTTCTCACCCAACGCTGGTAACGCCGCGATATCTTCGTGGGATGCAATCACATGACCACCCGCTTCCGCGTAGCCTAATAAACCAATGACTTCAGGGTGTTTAGGATCTCCAAAAATGACGGTGACGTAGCCCTTCTTTGCATACATCCGGACTTTGCCTGCGATGATGCCCACGTCTGGACAAGTTGCATCGCGAAATTCCATGCCCAGATTTTTTAAATATTTTCTACGTTCAGGAGAAATCCCGTGCGCGCGCACAACCATCACAGATTGATCTTCTTTCTTCACATTCAATTCTGCTTGGCTGCTGTAATCTCCTACTTCGCGAATCCCCTCCTTCGTCAAAACTTCCATCATCTGACGATTATGAATGAGCGGGCCGTCGGTATAAACAGGGCTACGACCTTTAGAGGCGTACTCGCGCGCAATATCAATCGCACGTTCAACGCCCCAACAAAATCCAGCCGATTTAGCTCGAATGACTTTCACGCCTTTAAAGTGCAACCTTCCTCCAAGCTTTCAAGCCTTCGGTGCATCTAAAGTACGAACCCGGCGATGTTTCAGCGGAAAACGCAGGGTTACGGTCGTTCCGACATTAGGCGTACTCTCAATATCCACC
>CAIMFE010000181.1 GCA_903840235.1 uncultured Opitutia bacterium
AAAACTTTGTGCCTCTCTTAATCCATACGACCTCCCTCCAGAAAGATTATTTGAAGAGTGGACTAAATTAATTCTTCGCGGAGTGAAACCGTCATTAGGATTAAATTTCCTTCGCGAATGTGGGTGGACAAAATTCTTCCCGGAATTGCATGCGATGATTGGCGTGGAACAAGACGCACAATGGCATCCTGAGGGCGATGTATGGGTTCACACCCTAGAATGTATGGATGTTTTTGCGAGCGAACGTCTGAACGACCGCGATGAAGACTTAATCCTTGGATTAGCTGTTTTACTGCACGATTTAGGCAAAGCGGTTACGACTAAAATTGAAGCCGATGGACGTATTCATGCCTACGGACACGAGGCTGCGAGTGAACCTCTAGCAAGAAAGTTTCTGGATCAATTAACACGAGAAACCAAATTATTGGAGGAGATTTTACCTCTCGTACGTTGGCATGGTCAGCCCTACGAGTTATGGAAAACTAAATCAGGTGATGCCTCGGTGCGTCGATTAGCCAAAAAAGTTAACCGTATTGATCGTCTTATCAGAATCGACTCCGCGGATCGTCAGGGTCGCGGTCCAGCTTCTCGCGGTGTGCCATCACCTCAAGGTTTATGGCTCGCAGAGCGAGCTCAAGCATTACACGTGGAAGCGTCAGCGCCTAAGGCGATCTTGATGGGCCGCCACCTCATTGCCTTGGGTTATAAGCCATCCGACTTATTCTCAAAAATCCTGCATGATGCTAACGAAGCGCAACTGGATGGAATATTTACTGATGAATCTTCCGGAGTAATTTGGTTAAAAGAATATTTATCTAAAAATAATTTATAAATGAGCGCTGAGTCTGAAAAATGGAATAATCTATTGAAATCTCCAGTCGCTTGGACCGAGGTTTTATCAGCTGTTCTCAAAGACTTTGAGTGTGTAACGGGTACGATTCACCGAACAGATTCGCAGACTGGATTGCTGGTTTTAACCGCCCATCAAGGCATTCCGCCCTTTGTTTTAGATAAGATTCAGACGATACCCTTTGGAAAGGGGATTGCAGGTTGTGCAGCCGAGCGACGCGAAGCGGTGCAACTTTGTAATTTGCAAATCGATGCGACCGGTGTGGCTAAACCTGCGGCCAAGCAAACCAATGTCCAAGGAGCTTTAGCTATTCCTTTAATCAACTCTGATAATAAAGTAGTCGGCGTTTTAGGAATCGGAAAAATGCAACCTTACGAGTTTTCTGATGAAGAAATTTCCCGAGTTAACGCCATCGGAAAAATAATCCAAACCGTCCTTTAATTTTTTAAGGCTTGGCCGGTAGGTGAGCCCTTAGTCTTTTTAAGATCTTCGGGCACGCCTTCAAAAATTATTTGGCCGCCTTGTGTGCCACCGGTGGGTCCAAGTTCAATCGCCCAGTCAGCCGCTAAAATGACATCGGATTGATGTTCGATTACGATGAGCGTGGCACCGGCATCGCGCAGTCGTCCTAAAAGTTTTAAGAGTTTGGCGATATCGTCCCAGTGTAATCCTGTGGTTGGTTCGTCGAGTACGTAGAGGCGACCCGAGTGATCGCGTCGGGAGAGTTCCGAAGCCAACTTTAAGCGTTGAGCTTCGCCACCGGAAAGGGTGTTGGCGGCCTGACCTAATTTTAAATAGCCGAGTCCGACTTCTTCGAGGGTGCGAAGCTTTTCGGCCAAGCGGGGCTGGGCCTTGAAGACTTCGACGGCTTCTTTGACCGAGAGTTTTAAGGCATCGGAAATATTTAATCCTTTGAAGCGAACTTCCAGAGTTTCGCGATTGAATCGGCGACCCGCACAGCTCGGACATTCAACAAACGTTTCGCCTAGGAATTGCATGTCGAGGGCCACAAAACCTTCGCCGGTACAAGTTTCACAACGTCCACCACGAACATTAAAACTGAAACGTCCAGCATTATAGCCACGTACTTTTGCCAACGGGAGTGATGACCACAGTTCGCGCATTAAATCCATAATGCCTGTGAAGGTGGCAGGATTGGAACGTGGGCTTCGTCCGATCGGTTCTTGGTCTACCGCAGTGAACGCATTGATTTTTTCTAGTCCATCAATGCCACCGTGAACGCCTGGAATAAGTTTCGCCCCATTAATTTTGCGAGCGGCGACTGCCGATAAAATATCGATAGCGAGCGTACTTTTTCCAGAACCCGAAACACCGCAAACTGCCGTAATATTTCCGATAGGGAATTTAACAGTGATATTTTTTAAATTATTTTCCTTCGCGTTTTTAACGGTGATGTACTCTTTGCCGATAGGTTTATGTTGGATAATTTTATCTAAACTAGCTCTGCCCGAAAGATAAGCCCCTGTTCGAGAAGTGGTATGTTTTTTACACTCATCCGGAGTGCCTTCGAAGACGACTTTACCCCCATCGATACCGGCTCCAGGCCCCATTTCTACTAAGTGATCTGCGGCGAGCATCATATCGCGGTCGTGTTCAACAACGACCAAAGTGTTTTCGAGATCACGTAACCCGTGAAGTGATTTAATCAGTCGGCTATGGTCGGCTGGGTGTAATCCGATGCTCGGTTCATCGAGAACATAGGTGACGCCTACCAGGCCAAGACCCAGCTGTGTGGCGAGACGAACCCGTTGACCTTCACCACCAGAGAGCGAATTAATTTCTCGATTAAGTGTGAGGTAGGTTAGGCCAGCATCGTTTAAAAAGGTGAGTCTCTGTTCAAGTCCACGTCGGGCTTCCTCGAGACTTTTTACGGAATCTAATTCAGAAAGCTTTTGGGTGAAATTTAAAGCATCGGGAATGGTGAGTGCTAAAAAGTCCGCGATATTTTTTCCTGCGAGTTTGAGTGAGAGGGCGGCAGGGTTGAGACGTTGTCCCTGACAGGTTGAGCAAGTCGATCCCGATTGGAATTGTAAGAGTCGCTGACGCAGAGATTCGCCCGTGGTCGTGCGAAATGCTTCGGCTAGTTCGGCGAACATCCCTTCCCATTTTGATTCCACCGGTTTACGTCCTTTTTTCGGCGGGAGTAGAAAAATTCGTTGGGCGTCTCCGTGTAATAATACTTTTCTTATTTCAGGAGAAAGTTCGGACCAAGGTTTTTTGAGGTCGAATGGTAATTGTTCAGCGAGGGCGCGCGTAATCGCATTACGACGAATTAAAGTTTTACGCGTGGCACATTTCCAAGGTTTTACGGCACCGTCATCGATGGAAAGTTTTTCGTTTGGAATCGACAGAGCTTCTTGAAATTTAAGCTGTCGACCCAGTCCACCACAATCTGGACAGGCGCCCGAGGGGTGATTATGCGAAAGGGCGCGTGGTTCTAAAGGCTCGGATACCTCGCCGCATTTTTCGCAGGATAAGTTAAGTGAAACCGGATATTCTTTCCAGGTTTGGTCAGTGGACTCGGCTAAAACGACGGCTCTTTGACGTCCTTCGCGAAAAGCTAATTCCAGTGAATCGGCGAGGCGACTGCGTTGGTCGGTACCGGTGACGAGGCGATCGACCACGACTTCGAGCGTTAAATTTTCGCGACCTTTCAGAATACCTTCAGCTTCTTCGGTGGTGACGATTTGTTTGTTGATGCGGACACGAGTGAAGCCGCGGCGACTCAGGTCGGCGCAATTTTCAAGAAGTACGGAAGGTCGATCGTGATTAACCGGTGCGATGATGATGACTTTGGTGCCGACGGGAATTTTTTCTAAACTACGCAGAGTGTCGTCGAGTGAACGCTGTTTTATTGGGGCACCATCTTTTAGGCAGAAACGTTGACCACCTAAAATCCAGAGAGGTCGCGCGTGATCAGCGATTTCGGTGAGGGTTGCGATGGTTGAACGCGGGTTGGTATTACCCTGAGTGCGTTGGGCGATGGCGATGACAGGGGAGAGACCTTTGATGAAATCGATGTCGGGTCGATTTACAGATTCCAGCAGTCCGCGGGCTTTAGCCGAAAGGGATTCCAGGTATTGGCGCGACCCTTCGGCATGTAATGTGTCAAAAGCCAGAGATGATTTACCCGATCCGCTCACACCTGTAATTACCGTCAATTGATGTCGTGGGATGACCAGTTCGACGTTTTTGAGGTTATGGGTGCGGGCGCCCTTGATGTGGATGGGTGAACTCAAAGTCTTATTTAATTACCTTTTTAGGGAAAAACCGCAAATCAGCCAGAATGTATTTAATGACTTTGGCTGGTCGTTAATAACTTTTATTTAAATCACTTTCTCTCCCGCTTGTAAATGTTCATGGTGATGTTCATGCCATGGTTATTTTTCATCTGTCTGATTTGGGTACATCCGGCTCTTTATGCGGATAGTTCCGCGCCCCGTATTCTATTTTTAGGAGATGAAAATACATTTAATGGTGGTTGGGTAGTCGAAGTGGAGTCGGCCATACGTGCGCAAAAAGGGTATGCTCGCGTGAGCATCGTTAATATGGGCCTGTTGAGTGAAACCGTTTCAGGTTTATCCGAGCCGGGGCATGCGGGTGGCAGTTTTACACGGCCCCATTTAAAGAACCGCTTACCTCAAATTTTGGCTCAATATAAACCGACACTGGTGATTGCTCAGTACGGGATGAATGATGGTATTTATTTACCTCTGGATCAGAACCGATTCAAAGCGTTCCAAGACGGAATAATTAATTTAAGAAATGACTGTATTAAATCAGGAGCCAAAATTATTTTATTAACTCCGTCCTTATACGCTCCTGATAAGTTTCCTCAAGTAATGGAGTATGAAAAAGTTTTACAGGCCTACTCTGCCTGGATGGTCGCTCAGCGTAAAGCAGGTTGGCAGGTGGTTGATGTGCATTCACGTTTATTGCTGGAATATAATAACGCTAAACGGGCGGATCCAAAATTTATTTATGCCAACAACGGAGTGCACCCCACGGAAAAGGGAAACAGTCTTATCGCTCGTTCAGTCTGGGATGGCTTGGCCGCAAACATGATCTGGGTAAAAGATACACCACTCATTTCCGATACTGCAAAAAATAGGCCACTTTATAAGAGTATGGTAGTACTCCGTAATGCCTGGCTGTCGCAAACGGGATCTAATCACCCCTTTGTAAACTCGGGTTTACCCTTGGAAACTGCCGAAATGCGCTCCTCCGAGTATTTAAAGGAGTATTTTAAGGGACTTTAGTGCTTAAAATTAACCCCAAGTGGTACATAGCCGTCACTCGTTCGTAACAAAATAATGTTATAGTTAATTCCTCTTATGAAACACACATTAACTTCATTGTCCTTCCTTGTTTTTGCAAGCTGTGCGCTCTCTGCACAAACCAAGGTTGATGCTACACTCCCAGACTACGCGGTCAGCTCTGGCGTTTCGGGTAATTTAAATTCAGTTGGATCCGACACCTTGAATAACTTGATGACTTTCTGGGCTGAAGGTTTCAAAGGTAAATATCCTAACGTAAATATCCAAATCGAAGGTAAAGGTTCTTCCACGGCTCCTACTGCTTTAACTTCAGGCGCTGCACAACTCGGACCTATGAGTCGCGAAATGAAGTCCAGCGAAGTCGCCGCTTTCTCTGGTAAGTTTGGTTACAAGCCTTCCAAAATTGCTGTAGCTATCGACGCTCTCGCCGTTTTCGTTCACAAAGATAATTCACTGACTGGCTTAAGCCTCGCGCAAGTTGATGCTATCTTCTCATCGACCCGTAAACGCGGTGCACAAGCTGCTGACACCTGGGGTGCCGTCGGTGCCAAGGGCGATCTCGCTGGCAAAACTATTTCCATCTTCGGTCGTAACTCCGCTTCCGGCACTTATGGTTTCTTCAAAGAAAAAGCCTTACAGAACGGCGACTACAAGGGTTCTGTTAAAGAACAAGCTGGCTCATCAGCAGTTGTTCAAGGTGTTGCTTCAGACATCAGCGCTGTAGGTTACTCGGGTATCGGTTACAAAACTTCAGGCGTTAAGGCTTTGGGTTTAACCATCAAGGACGGCGGATCTTTCGTTGAGCCTTCTTACGAAAACTGCCTCAATGGTACCTATCCATTAGCTCGCTACCTTTACGTCTACGTAAACAAAGCGCCTAACAAAGACATGGATAAGCTCACCAGCGAATTCATCACCTTCGTGCTTTCGAAACAAGGTCAAGAAATCACCGTAAAAGATGGTTACTACCCACTTCCTGCTGACGTGGCTAACGATAGCCGCTTAGCATTGAAGTTCTATAACGCAGAGTAATTTGGTCTCGATCCGTCCCATTGCCACCACGCCGTTTGGCCGGTTAATAAAGTGCAATGGGTACGGACTCGGGTCCTCCTGCTTTTAGATTGGCGGATTTTTCTGCCATGTTCAATTTAACGTCAGTCAACCGTTCGCCTAAATTACATGGAGGAAAATCAATCTAAGTCTACCGAACAACTCTCTGAATCTCGATTCCAGGTGAGTCGGTCGACTTTGTTGATTGATTTATGGATGGGACGAATCATCCGCCTCGGTGGCATCAGCGTCGTCATCGCTGTCTTCGGCATGCTGATTTTTTTGGTTTCACAAATCTCCCCATTATTCTCCAAGGCTAAGGTTGAACCTCTGACTCCAGTAAATTTCACACAAGCCAGCAGTGCAGCTTGGGGGGAAGATGAATACGGAGAATTACCCTTTAGTTGTGATGCGAAGGGTAATATTTCTTTTCGTAAAGCCAAGGACGGTACCCTCGTTAAAACTTGGATAGCTGATTTTAAAACGACACCTGTAACGATTGACGGTCAAATCACGCCCGCAGTTCCGATTCCTGTTACCGCCGTTAAAACTTACTCACGCGAAGGTTTAGTTTTATTGGGATTAGCCGATGGCAGTGTCCGTGAATTAAAAATCAGTTACAAAATTACCTTCGCTAAAAACGGAAATCGCGAGCTAGAGCCGACTGTCGATCAGCAGTATGCGGGTAAAATCAGCGACCTTAATGGACCTGTTTTAGAAGCGTGGAGTGTCAAGGGTCCTGAGGGTAGACTGTATCTTAGTCGTCAACAAAACGACGGACACAACGTTATTACAGGACGCCGTTTAACTGAACGCAAAGGCTTGAGTGGCAAAGGCAAAGTCACAGTCAGTGAACCTTTTTCTATCGCTGCCGACGTCGTTGATCTCGAGCGCGTTTTAGTCCCTTCAACCGCCGATTCACTTTTAGTCATTCGCAAAACCGGAGAAGTCAGAGTTTATCAGAATAACGAAAACACTTTTTCACTTCTTCAGTCATTCAAGCCTTTTGGTGAGGCAAAAAATCCGCAAATTGCGGCGGCGGGTTTTATTTTCGGAAACGTTTCTGTTGTATTCCAAGGAAACGAAAACGAAGAAGTGGTTTGGTCTCTCTATCCTCAAAAACAAGCAGACGGACAAATGCTCCGCCGCTGGGGTAAGATTCATGATTGTGAAACGCTCGCGGGCGTAGGGCAGGGTGTTTTCCCCGCGGCTGGTAATAAATGTTATCTCTCGGTTGCGGGCGGTCGTATGCAAATTCGTAATATGACGAATGAATCCATTCGTTGGGAGGGCGCCGCCCCTGCTTCGCCAATTAAACAAGTCGTTTTTTCCAGAAATTATAATCGATTCTCCGTATTTTGTGAGGACGGAAAACTTTATCGCTGGTCCATTACGGATCACCACCCCGAGGCGTCGTGGAATACCTTCTTCGGGAAAATTTGGTACGAAGGT
>CAIMFE010000182.1 GCA_903840235.1 uncultured Opitutia bacterium
CTACTGGCCAAGCATCCGCGACATCCAAGCGAAGTTCCGCTTCGCGAGCACCAATGCTGTTTTCGGCCACCTCCAAGCCCTCGAGCGCAAAGGCGTTCTCCAAAGAATACCAGGAGCAGCCCGTGCGTACAAAGTAGCTCCTGAAGCCATCGAAGATCTTTCTGAGACTGTCATCCGTTACGAAGGCCCAGACGAGAACTCCGTCGAAGTTTCCAACATTCCCTTAATGGGCTCAATTGCAGCCGGCTTCCCCGACTACACGGAATCTTCCGGTGTACTCGCCAGCATCCAGGCTCCTATCTCCGAAGGTTCCCGCCGCCGCCCTCCTCAGTCTTTCGCACTACGCGTTCGTGGTGACTCGATGATTGATGCCAACATCAACGATGGTGACACGGTGATCATCGAACCTGGCGTTCCTAAACATGGCGATATCGTCGCGGCATTGATTGACGGCGAAACGACCTTAAAGCGTCTGATCAAACAAAGCTCAAAAGTTTATCTTAAAGCCGAAAATAAAAACTATCCTGAACTCTACCCAGCCAATGAGCTTGTCATTCAGGGAATCGCGAAGTCCGTCGTCCGCCCTATTTAGTTTTTACTATAAATTTTTAGTATAATTGTAATCAAACTCCCTCATTGGAGTTTGCTGGAGTATATCATTTGAATAGAAATCTATTCATGCACAAACATACCCTTGGTTTAATCTGTCTGTTATTCTTGGCGAATATCGTACCAGCCTACAGCCAAACAAAGGCCCAGCCAGTGACCTTATTACAAACCATTGAACTGATTAAAAAAGAGAGAATCTCAACTCAGGATCAATTCCATATCATCCAAAGTAAAATCGGGGCTCCCGGCGCCAAGCCTACACCTGATGAACTAAACCGTTACGCTGATGCGGTAAGAAGGATTAAGAATCTGAGATATTCCTTCGGGTTAGACCCCATACTACGAAGAGTATATTTTCGAAAAACCAGCAATCAGACACAAAATAAATTAGGTGAAGAAGAATTCGGCAAAGCTTATAGTGCACTTATCGGATACGATTTAAAAACCGAACCACCTTTTACCGCTAACGACATCGACCAAGCTTCGTTATGCCTACGCTCGATGTTCAAAATTGCTAATTTAGACATAATTCTAAATACCCAGTCAGACAAAGAAATTCTAAAGAGGATAAAGTCAGAATAAACTTCTGAGTTACTTCTTCTTCAGTACTAAAATAATGTCCGTGTAAGCGTCATTCAATTTACGCTTTTGGCGGATATTATAATGGAAGTCGTGACAGGCTACCAACTCGAGGGTTTTAATTTTCGCGAGGAGCGATTTGAGTTCTGCAGCTGAGTAGGTGCGGAAATCCCAAAGGGTTTCTTCAACGCGTGTCTTACCCTTCTCGGTAATAGTCATGCGGGTACGCATCGCTTCTGTGCGCTGCTTTATTTTTGCGGGCTCGGACCACGTTTCGCTCACCACCTTCACGTCGTCGCGACGATTCACCCACTTCTCATAATCAGCCGGATTGTCCTTATAGTTCGTTAAATGTAAGCCTATCAAACAAAGGCCGCCGGGACGTAAGGCCTGCGACATGAGTTTCAATGAAGCTACGGCGTCTTTCTCTTTTAATAAATATTTGAAGGTCGTAACGAAACAATGCGTCAAATCGTAGCTACCCGCTTTTTCAATTTTGAAATCCTGCAATGAGTCCTGCCAAACCTTGGTCTTAACACTCAATTTCTTAAGACGTTTCTTGGCATACGAGACTTGGTTTCGATTGCGATCAAAGCCGTGGACGGTGTGGCCGCACTGAGCGAGTGATTCCAATAAGCGACCCGACCCACAAGCGGGTTCTAAGATTTTCCAACTCTCTGCAAAATCTTTTCCGTATTGTTTAACGACGGCATGTAGAAAACGCGTCTCACGCTTGGTGTAATCCTCATACACCATATCGTAATACATTGGAGAGTCATACCAAGCGGTTGACGAACTGAGCGCGACAGCGGTCGACATGCGCTACTGATAAATCTCTCCGCCCTTTTCTCTAAATTCTTTAGATTTATCGGCCATGCCTTTCGACAGAGCTTCCTCTTCGGAAACACCCTGCTCTTCGGCGAGTTTACGGATGTCATCCGAAATACGCATGGAGCAGAAATTAGGTCCACACATGGAACAGAAGTGGGCGGTCTTCGCGGAATCTTGCGGCAAGGTTTCGTCGTGATATTCCTGCGCTCGCTCGGGATCTAAAGCTAACGCGAATTGATCTTCCCAGCGGAACTCAAAACGTGCTTTGGATAAAGCATTATCGCGACGTTGCGCAGCCGGATGTCCTTTCGCCAAGTCAGCCGCGTGGGCGGCAATCTTGTACGCAATCACGCCCTCACGGACGTCATTCTTATTCGGCAGACCTAAGTGCTCTTTCGGAGTCACATAACAGAGCATTGCGGTTCCGTACCAACCAATCATGGCGGCACCGATGGCAGAAGTAATGTGGTCATAACCTGGAGCAATATCGGTGGTTAAAGGTCCGAGCGTGTAGAAGGGAGCTTCGTGACACCACTCGAGTTGCTTATCCATGTTTTCCTTAATCATGTGCATCGGCACGTGACCTGGACCTTCACACATAACCTGCACGCCACGTTCCCAGGCTCTTAAAGTTAATTCACCTTGAGTCTTCAACTCAGCGAATTGGGCTTCGTCATTCGCATCCGCAATCGAACCAGGACGTAAGCCATCACCAATCGAGAAGCTCACATCATACGCAGCCATAATATCACAAATATCATCCCAATGCGTGTAGAGGAAATTTTCTTTGTGATGCGCTAAACACCATTTAGCTAAAATTGAACCACCGCGAGAAACAATACCCGTCACACGACGTGCGGTCATGGGAATGAAAGCCAGACGGACACCGGCGTGAATGGTGAAGTAGTCTACACCCTGCTCGGCTTGTTCGATTAAAGTATCGCGGAAAACTTCCCAAGTTAAGTCTTCAGCCCGACCATTCACTTTTTCTAATGCTTGGTAAATCGGTACAGTGCCCACGGGAACCGGACAGTTACGTAAAATCCATTCACGTGTTTGGTGAATATTTTTACCGGTCGAAAGATCCATCAAGGTGTCGCCACCCCATTTGATCGACCAGCGCATTTTTTCGACCTCTTCTTCAATCGATGAAGCTACCGCTGAGTTTCCGATATTGGTATTAATCTTAACTAAGAAGTTACGACCGATAATCATCGGTTCTAATTCGGGGTGATTAATATTCGCAGGAATAATCGCGCGACCACGGGCGACTTCTTCGCGCACAAACTCCGGGGTAATTTCTTTCGGAATTGCCGCACCGAAGGACATTCCTGGATGTTGGAAACCTAAAGCATGACGCGGATACGCCGTCGCTGCCTTTGCTTCCTGGAGTTTCATGTTTTCGCGAATCGCGATATATTCCATCTCGGGCGTGATGATACCCTTCTTCGCGTACGCCAACTGGGTTGGGCGTTC
>CAIMFE010000183.1 GCA_903840235.1 uncultured Opitutia bacterium
CGCAGAATGAACAGGTGTCTGCTTGAGAACCTGACATCGTGATTAGGCCTTATTTTGTTTAGGTAAAACGACGTGATCGACTAAACCGTAAGCCTTAGCTTGTTCAGCAGTCATGTAGTAATCACGGTCGGAGTCGCGCTGCAATTCTTCGGCAGTTCTTCCGCTGTGTTTAGCGAGCACATGATTTAAAGTGTCGCGCCAGCGAAGAATTTCTTTGGCTGCGATGGAGATGTCGGAAGTCTGTCCGGTCGCACCACCGCTGGGTTGGTGAATCATCACGCGGCAGTTAGGGAGAGCGTGACGTTTACCTTTAGTACCTGCAGCGAGAAGGACGGTGGCCATGCTGGCGGAAAGTCCGATGCAATAGGTGTTAATTTCGCAGCTCAAGAAATTCATGGTATCATAGATCGCCATACCCGCGGTGATGGATCCGCCGGGAGAATTAATATAAATGGAAATATCTTTTTTAGGATCTTCCATTTGTAAGAATAATAATTGAGCGATGACGGCGTTGGCGACGTCATCATAAATAGGCGCACCGAGGAAAATGATGCGATCCTTGAGGAGGCGACTGTAAATATCCCACGCTCTTTCACCGCGTGCATCTCGTTCAACAACGTTTGGAATAATGTAGGACATAGGAGTAAGTGTTATATTAACCCCGGTCTTAGGATTTCTCAACCAATTCAGGCTTTTCTTCGCCTAAAATGAGATCCAAGGCCTTATTGAGCATAGCATCGCGACGGATAATCGCGAGGCGCTTGCGGTCTTTAACGAGTTTTTCCGGAGGGGTTTTCTCAGAGTAGGCGATATTGATAATCGCTTGGCTGAACTCCTCTTGGGTGAGGTCAATTTTTTCTTCTTCGGCAATGCGCGAGAGGACGACTTGAGCGCGGACGCGAACTTCCGCCGCCTTGCGTGCTTCTTCAATGATTTCATCGCGCTTGGTTTCGAGTTCGCCAGGTTGCATGCCCGAACGCATTCTCATTTGGGCGTACTGGATGAATAAGTCTCTCGCTACGGAATCGACTGCGGACTGTGGTAAAGGAAGTTCTAAACCGGCCACTAAAGTTTCCACTGCTTTTTCACGGCGAGCGGTTTCAGCCTGTTGAGCTTTCGTTCCTTCGATACCTTTTCTTAATTCTGAACGCAGTTCGGCTTCGTCTTTTACTCCGATGGATTTGAAGAATTCTTCATTTAAGGAAGGGAGTTGTTTGGTGCGAATTTCCGAAATGGTGATGCTGTAATTTATTTTTTTACCACGCAGAGATTCACGAGCGTGATCGGCAGGTACGGTCCAGTCAGCCTTCGCCGTGTCGTTAGTTTTGAGGCCAACAATCGCCTTTGAAATCGCAGGAATGGAGACGATTTCGTTATCCGCTCCAGCTTCTTCCCAGGTGGATTCTGCTCCAGCGAATGGGCCTGCTTCGGCGTCTAATTCTTTAACATCTTTGCCATCGATAGTGCCCGTGTAACTTAAGCGAACGTAGTCACCTTTGTTTGCGGCGGCTTCAGTTTTTTCGAAACGTGCGCGCTGTTGTAAGATTTTTTGGATACCCTCATCGATGTCTGCATCGGTGACTTTGACTTCTTCTTTGGCGACCTTGATTTTTTTCCAATCAGGCGTTTTGAATTCAGGAAGTACATCGACTTCGTATTCGATGATAAAATCTTTACCCTTGGCGATTTCGCCTTTTTTAACGTCGGCCAAGGTGTAGACGGTGAAAGATTTTTCTTCACGGATGCGTTCGTAGCCCTTGGAGACCAGCTGCTGATTCACTTCTTCGTCGATATTTTTGCCGTATTTTTGACGGACGACGGCTTCGGGTGCTTTGCCTGGGCGGAAGCCGGGAAGGGCAGCTTCGCGGACGAAACCTTTGATCACTTCTTTTTCGGTAGAGGCGACGTCGGCGGCAGGGATAGTCACGGTGACATTGCGGCGCGTAGGGTTGGTATTTTTAATTTTAATGTCCATGGATGGATGATGTGTAGAGGGATAGATTGACCGCGGGTCCGTGTTGGACCGAAGGAAGGGTAGAGCAAACGAAACAATTCCCCACGGTCAACAGCGTAGGAAGGCTCTTTTCGGCTTATTTTATGCGTTTTTTGAGTCTGGAGAGCACGCACGGAGGGACGAAGGCGGCGGCTTGGGACAATTTATGCCGTGCGATGTCTTTAACGAAGGACGATGAAGTGATGAATTGGTCCTGACTGGGCATTAAAATGACTGTCTCGATTTTGGGTGCCATGAGGCGGTTGGCGTGAGCGAGATCGAATTCAAATTCAAAATCGCTGAATTTTCGAAGTCCGCGTATAATCGCAATGGCCGAGTGTTTTTCGGCGAATTCGACCGTAAGACCATCCAGCACGGCCACCTTAATTTTACTCATCGATTTCGTGGCTTCGCGCGCCATTTCCAATCTTTCTTCGAGGGAAAACCAAGGGTTTTTGGAGTCGCTGGGGGCGACCGCTAAAATGACGCGATCAAAGAGTCTGGATCCACGTTTGAGAACGTCGAGGTGCCCGAGCGTAATGGGGTCAAAGGTGCCGGGGTATACGGCGATTCGAAGTTTGCTGGCCATTGTTTTCCTGTTGCGGGTTAGTTTCATCTGAGAACATTATCACCGCAAGCCTGCATGCAGTTTCTTCGCCAAATCCCCAATATTTTGACCG
>CAIMFE010000184.1 GCA_903840235.1 uncultured Opitutia bacterium
AATACACCCCTCGCAGTTTTTATGAATGCATCCGAAGTTTGCATTTATGATAAGAGCAAAAAAGAACTGACTGTCGCGATTCTTTGTCCAACCAATCAAAACACGGAAACTTCTTGGAAGGCCGCCCAGAAACAAGCCACCGCCTTGGCTGAAAAATGGCTCAATACCTGTACTGAAAGGGCTCCAGAGTTTTCGAATAGCATCAAAAAAAATTCGGCCATTCTAAATTTTTCACTCGATGAGGATGCGTTTAAAAATGCCGTCATTAAGATTAAAGATTATATCGCAGCGGGAGATACTTATCAGGTTAATCTTTCAACTCGTTTAGAAGTGCCAGCGATTGATGCGCCCAAGGCCTATGAATGGCTTCGGCAAAATAATCCATCGCCTTATATGGGTTATATAAAATTTCCCGAGGGCGAACTAGTCTGCGGATCTCCGGAGTTATTAGTTGAGGTTATTGACGGCCAAGTACGCTCGCGTCCTATTGCCGGAACACGCCCCCGCGGTGGGAGTGTGGAGTCCGATGAAAAATGGGCGCAGGAACTTTCGGAAAATAAAAAAGAAAACTCGGAGCATTTAATGTTGGTGGATCTTCTGCGCAACGACGTCGGCCGTGTATCGATTGCTGGATCGGTAAAAGTCCCCGAGTTTATGGCCGTTGAGCGCTATTCGCACGTCATGCACTTAGTCTCCCAGGTTGAGGGAAAAATTTTACCCACGGCCACGCCCGCGGATGTGATTAGATCTTTATTTCCTGGTGGAACTATTACGGGCGCACCGAAAGTTCGCACGATGCAGATTATCTCGGAAGTAGAACCCGTGGCTCGCGGATTTTATACTGGTTCGGTGGGGTGGATTGGCGCTTCCGGCAATATGTGCTTCAATATTATTATTCGATCACTCTGGGCTACTCAGGGCCGCTGTTTTATTCAAGCGGGCGCTGGTGTCGTCGCGGATTCCATTCCCGAGCAGGAGTATCAAGAGTCGCTGCGTAAGGCCCAGGCGCCACTCCTTGCGGCAACCCAAGCTCAGTTATAATCATGCAGGCTTGGACTAATCAGAAATATATTACCGTGCCCGATCAGGCTACGGTTTCACAAATCAGTCCCGACTTCTGTTTCTTTGAAACCTTTGCTTTGCGTAGCGGCAAAGTGGAATCGCCGGAGGTTCACGAGGCCAGAATTATGTCGGGCCTAGAGCACTTAAATTTAGATAAAACGAAACTACACTTAAATTTTTCCGATAAACTCTATCACTGGGGACCTATCCTTAAAAATCTTTTATCCACGGAAAAACTTACCGACGCTATTGTGCGTTGGATGGTTGTACCAGATAAAGAGGGTGGATTAACGGAATGGGTGACGGTGCGCCAACTGCCTGTCACGCCTCCGTCGATAGATTTATTTTTACTTAAAACCATGCGTGATAATGCCGAATGGTTACCGCGCCCTAAAACCGGTCCATGGAAAAACTCACAAGCCGCGTTAGATGAATTAAAGAACTTATCGCCACGTCTCGATGTGGAAGGCGTCCAATTCGATTCACTTGGAGATATATCTGACTGCACGCGTAGTGCGTTGGTCTGGTGGGATGGTGCGGAATGGTTTACGCCGAGTAGCGAAACACAATGTCTATTGAGTACGTCGCACCAAACCTTTCAAAATAGTCTACGCAGTAAAAAACAAATAAAAGAGGTGGCCCAACCTTTTCCACGCCATGCACAAAGTCTGATTGTTCTTCGCTCCACGTTTGAAGGTGGTGCGGTGATAGTTAAAAATGTTTTTAACTCCCACGGCGAATTAGTTTGGACCGCTCAACCCAATCAAGATGAAGCAAGGTCTGCCTTGAATCGCTTAAAAGAGTTTAGAGTTCAGCGCTCGGTAAGTTTATTATAAACAGGCCAAGCGGTTGAAAATATAAAAAGAGTTAAATAGATAATACTGATCAGCGATGAGAATGCTAAAGCAACAAGCAGCTCAGGAAATTTAATGCTCTGATTTTCGTCCGAAGATTGATGATAGGCCTTAAAGGATATCCACGTAGCGACGCACGCTAAGATAAAGAGGCAGGTCAGTGAGCCTTGAAAATAATTAAAGAAAAAGCTCGTGAGTGAGGGAAGGGTATGGGCTTCGCCTTTGATAATATTCGCTAGAATAGGTTGGGACCGAAAGGCGATAACTCCGACAGAGGTGGGGAGGGCGGCCGTAAGAAAAACCGATAAGCCAGCTGCAATTTTTTGCTCTTTAGGACTCATAAGCCGATTGTTTAGACCATTTAAATGAAGGTCAATCATCGGATTCTCCCTCGCAAATTTTCTGAGACACTACTAGGGTGAATGGACATGGAACCTTGGTTGCTCTGGATCATTTTTATTTTACTCAACGGGAGCGCTGCGCTGCTCTCCTTGGTTGCTGGTGTCGTTTCCGCTTTTTCGCTGGGTGAAATCGAAGAGTTGCGCCGTCATAATGCCAAAGCTGCCATCGCGCTGGAACGCTGTCGTGGCGAACAAGGCAATACCCTGGCAGCCTTTGAAGTTCTCATTGCAGCCTTTGTGGGAATGAGTGCGCTTTTAGGAGGTATATTATTTGGCCCAAAATTAATTGAAATGGCCTCTACGCATTGGGCCTCCGCTGGATTATTTCTCTTTGTTGTTTTAATTTCCTTTTTCATGGCATGGCTTACCGTGATGTTGCCTCAAAAACTCGGGACGCATTTTCGATTAAGTTTAGCCCAGAAAATCGCTCCATCACTCATGATTGTCCGCGGTGCAGCTTATATTCTGCGACGCTTGGGTCGGATGCACGATTCTTTAGCCACACCTGAAGAAGTAGGTTTTGATCGGGCGGATGCGGATATCGGGAGCATGGCTCAAGCGGCTGCACGTGAAGGAAAAATCACGCAGGCGGAAAGCACTCTGGTTGCTAATGCCGTACGCTTAGACGATATTCCAGTTTCGCAGGTTTTAACACCACGTCCCGTGGTCACCGCCCTCGAAGCGAATCTTTCGGTGGGTGATGTTTTAAGACTCTATTCCAACGTACCACATGGACGGATGCCCGTTTGGGATGTTAATCCCGATCGCATCGTTGGCGTGGTTCGTCGTCGCGATATTTTAAAAGCAGCAGGCGATGGAAAAAGAGAAATTAAAATTAAAGAGCTGATGTCACGCGCTCATATTGTGCCCGAGAATGCTACACTTTCTGATGCCTTACACGATTTAGTTCGAGCTCACCAACACTTAGCCGTGGTGGTGGATGAGTTTGGCGCATTCGCCGGTGTCATCACACTCGAAGATATTTTTGAATCATTATTAGGTTTAGAAATTTACGAGAAAGACGACCCGCATCCTGATATGAGAGAGTTGGCTCGTCAGCGTGGTCACCGTTTTAATCGTCGACCCGGTTCCGACGGTTCAACTCCTAAGGCTTAAGACCATGCCATTAGCTTATTGGGTTCACCAACTAGATCCGGTTGCCGTTCGTTTTCCGGATGGATGGTTTATCAAAGGCATTCATTGGTATGGTTTGTCCTACGCAACAGGATTTTTAATTGCGGCTCTGCTTTTACATCGTTGGCGGGTGCGACAATTAACCCCTCTGCAATCCGCCCAAGATGAATCGAGTTTAATCACGGCGATTATGATGGGAGTGATTTTAGGCGGACGCTTAGGACACGTTTTACTTTATGCCCGCGAAGAATTTTTTGCTGACCCGCTTATGGTATTTAGAGTTTGGCAGGGTGGGATGGCTAGTCATGGCGGCTTTTTGGGAATTATCTTAGTCGCCGCGTGGTTTGCGAAGACCCGTCGCGTTTCATTTTTGAAGATGGGCGATTTATTATGTGCTATGGCGCCAGCAGGAATTTTCTTTGGCCGCATCGCCAATTTTATAAACGCCGAACTCGTGGGTCGACCCACCGATGTAGCGTGGGCGGTGATTTTTCCTCGCGAAGGAAATATTCCACGCCATCCATCGCAATTATATGAGGCCCTGGGTGAAGGTCTGATTCCTTTTTTATGGGTTTATTGGAGATACCCCAAAAAACTTCCAGCCGGACAGTTGGCAGGGGAATTTCTAATTATTTACGCGTGCGCACGAATCATCACAGAAGCATTTCGTCTTCCTGAGGATGGATTTATTATGGGCTTAACGGCGGGACAATTTTGGACTTTGCCGTTGTTCATTCTCGGCCTGACCGTGATTTTAATCAGTCGATTTAAATCGAAAGATGTTGCCCGCTGAGTGCGACTCAATGAAGAGTTAGTCATGGTAACGGTTCCATTATTAGATCTCGGCCCGCAGAACGAAGCTTTGGCACCTGCG
>CAIMFE010000185.1 GCA_903840235.1 uncultured Opitutia bacterium
CAGCCAAACTCCAAACCGATTCCCCAGTTATGGCCGTGAATGAATGAGCAATTCCCACTGTGCCGATGCTGGCGATGGGCAAACGGGACGTCGCGATAAACTTTGGTACAGGTAAACATCTGACTCCCCCGAATTAGAGCCACACCCTCCCACCCCGCAAGGCACTTTATTTAAAGCTCTAAAAATAGCCATAAAAGAGGCCTGTCGCATTGCGTACGACAGGCCTCTGAAGTGCTATGAACCGAGTTAGATTAGAACGTGTGCATTAAACCAAACGACCAAATCGCCGTGGCATGTACCGGATTAACCAGTGCGCCCGTCGACTTTGTCGCATAGTTCGTTGTCTTCACTGGCTCGCTGTAGAACAAATACGCACTCGAGGACGGATTGAACTTATAAGTGAAACCCGCAGTAAGAATCTGCTGTAAGCCCGCACTCTCTAAGTCCTCCGCATACGTTGCGTCGACCGTACCCTGAATATTTTTGTCCCGATATTGTCTTAGCAAGGTGCCCTGTAATGATACCGCCAACAACTCACTCAGCTTGTAGCGAAGTCCCGCCGTTAACGACAATAGGGTTCCCGGACGGAAATAGGCGTCAGAATTAACCGAGGCCTGCCCTTGGACTTGTAAGAATTCAGTGAGACTATCGGTCGCTAAACCGAAATCTTTTCGAATTCCTAAGAGTACATCCGTTGATCCCGTACCCGGTTGTAAATAACGACGAGGCACCAACATTGTAAGATCATGCGTTCCTGTAGGTAACTTTAATCCCGCAGAAACAGTATAACCTTCCCATGCTAGCCTGGTCGCAATCGTGATATCACCCAGTCCAACCACTTTACCTTTACCTGTAGCGGTTTCAGTCGAACGATCAATCCTTGGTAGAGAAATCGAAACATTATGACCCAGTAACTGAGTTTCAATCGTGGCTAAGATATTGCGATGCACAGCCGTGAAGTGTGCATGCGCACCATCATTGCGTTCATCCTGATTGATATAATCGTAACGTAAATCCAACGTATACGCCCCCGCTTGCGCGGTGGGACGTTCAGCCAGATTATCGACACAGACTTTAACGCAACCACACGGACAAGCCTGTGCGGTGGTGAAGACTCCTAAAGCAAGGAGCCCGAGAATGGCGGCTGGCGTAGAGCGAGCAACCGAAGAAGAAATAATCATAATATTTTTGTAGTTTTTTGTGTGCGTAAACAGTGTGGCAAAGCTGGTACGTACACAGACACTCATCCGTTGGGATTAAGTGAGATTGGTAAATGAAGCCACGTGAGCCGAAGCCCAAGAGATTTTAAAACTATACTTTTGGTGGCGGCACGGGAACTTCTTGCGCCAGCTGCCGAGAACTTATTCCACGATCACGCTGAAAAATTACCCCGTAGGACTCCGGCAAAATTAAATAAACACCCCCACCATGATTAAAATCATATTTAATTTTAGCTTTTAAAACATCAGACTTATCAACAGGGACTTGCTCCGTCGTCTTTCGACCCTTCTCAACCACTTTACAGAGCGAGCAGGGTTTATCAGTTAAAGTTTTCGTAATCGCTTCAGAGGTCGAGAGGTGAATCGCATTCGTACGCGACATATTCACCCAAGCAACCACTTGTAATAAATCCCAGGTTAAACCCGACGACGCTAACCAAGCAGCCAAAACTGCCCATACAGCGAACCTTTTTGCAGTATTTAACACATCCTTATTCAGATTTATGTTAGTGGGTTTTCAAATAAAAACTCACCATGCCTCGCTGTATCACTCTATCTAATTTAGCAGATTAACTTTTGTAGACGGTCAAATCGGGCACACCTGCCAACTTGAAAGCTTCTTTGCGTTCCACACAGGTCCCACAACGCCCGCAGTGGGTATCACCACCGACATAACAGGACCAGGTGAGTTCCATCGGCACTTTCAACTCAGCGCCGCGACGAACAATGGCCGTCTTGTCCATTTTTACAAAAGGACGCTCTAACGAAACTTCATGCCAATCAGCCAATCGGATCGCAGCATCGAGCGCTTCAGCAAAAGCCGGACGACAATCAGGATAAATCGCGTGATCTCCACTATGCGCTCCATAAGCGACTGTCTTTGCTTTCAGAGAAATAGCCCAGGATGTGGCCACGGAGATAAATAACATATTACGATTGGGGACCACCGTCGCCTTCATCG
>CAIMFE010000186.1 GCA_903840235.1 uncultured Opitutia bacterium
ATGACTTTCACGCCTTTAAAGTGCAACCTTCCTCCAAGCTTTCAAGCCTTCGGTGCATCTAAAGTACGAACCCGGCGATGTTTCAGCGGAAAACGCAGGGTTACGGTCGTTCCGACATTAGGCGTACTCTCAATATCCACCGTGCCACCATGAGCCCGAAGAATTTTTAGTAAGATCATCATGCCTAAACCACCGCCCGAAGCCTTGGTGGAATAATACGCATCGAAAACTCGGGTAAGTTTATCAGCCGGAATTCCCACACCGGTATCTTTAACGGCTAAAATCACCCACTCATCGTCCGTTGAAAAATTAACAAAAATATCTCCACCACGATCCAACGCCTCGAGTGAATTTTTCATTACATTGAACAAAGCTTGTTTTACTTGATTGCGGTCTGCGAGAATCAACGGAATTTCACTCCCGACATCGACCGATACGCGAATACCCAGTTGCTTCAATTGGTCTTGTAATAAATTCATCGTCTCAGCCACCACCGCAACCAAATCGGTATCTACTAAATTAGGTTTAGTGGGACGCACCGCGCCAAGAAAATCACGGACAATGCCATCAAGGCGTTTGATTTCACCCTGACAAACCTCCGCAGCATCACGGACTTTTTTAGCTTCAGCACTTTCTCCCAGTTTTTCGGCCGCGCGTTGTAATACCTGTAAATGAAGCCCAATCGCATTCAGTGGATTACCAATCTCGTGCGCCACACCCGCAGCCAGTCCGACAATCGAATCAATCCGTTCACTCTCAATTCGATCTTCTGTTTGTACGCGCTCCTTGGTGACATCGCTCAATACCGCCACTCTTCTTGAGCTCTCTGAGTCATTCAACGAACCCACACGGGTAAGATGTAGTCGGAGAAAACGTGACTCTGGATAAGTCACTTCAATCTCGCGGGTTAATGCTTCCACGAGTTCAGGCAATTCCAAGGCCTTGGCGATATCGGGAGAAATTCTTCGCAACTCGGCACCCGTCACTTTTTCAATACTCACCCCAAGTAATTGTACGGCCGCGGAGTTAGCATAATCAATCGAACCATCTCCCGATAAAACAATCACACCTTCGCGCAATGTATCGAGAACGGTTTCCATCAGATCGCGTTCACGTTCGAGTCGACGAACCAGAATGGAAAGGTTTTGTGAGTCGAGACCGTCGATGCGACTCAACACTTTATCCAAGGGACTGAAATTTCTTTTCTTCATTGCGCTCGGGCTGAAACAATATGACTAATTTGCTGAATTAATAAATCGGCAATTTTATCTTTGGAGGCCGGACCTAGCACCTGACGGAATCCATTATTTCCCAATAGAATTAAGGTATTTTCATCATTTCCAAATGCCCCTTCGGCTCCAGCCACCGAGTTGGCCGCAATCAAATCGATTTTCTTACGCTTCAGTTTTTCCAAAGCGTGCTCCTCGATATTTTCGGTCTCCGCAGCAAACCCCACCAAGAATTGTCCAGGTTTTCTTTGTGCCGCCATCGCCGCTAAAATATCCGGCACAGGTTCCATTTCTAAACTCATGGCTGTGCCATCTTTCTTAAGTTTCTGCGGAAGGGTTTGTTTAGGACGCCAATCGCTGACCGCGGCGGTCATAATTAAAATATCGCACGGACCGAATAAGGCATCGGTTTGACGCATCAGCTCTTCCGATGTTACCACCGGATAAAACATCACGCCTTCGGGCTCGGGCAGTGAAACCGGTCCGCTGACCAAATCAACGGTCCACCCTGCGGCCTTTGCTGCTTTGGCTAGAGCGAAACCCATCTTGCCCGTGGAAGGATTGCTCACAAAGCGAACGGGATCAAAAAATTCCCGGGTAGGTCCTGCAGTGATTAAACAACGTAGAGGCATTGCTTTATTTAATTTGAGGGATGGCGGCACTGAGGGCGAGAGTGAAGGCGGCTATTTATAGGTCTTTTCAACCTTTCCATTTCATAATTTTATGCCCACGCTGGGGTATGGACCTGTATTTAGCCACTGGAAATGCCCATAAAACCGAGGAATTCAGTCGGTTGTTTAAGAAAGCAGGACTTAAAATAAACGTCTACTCAGCCAAAGAGATTGGTGGCATGCCCTACGTCGAAGAGATCACGGGTACATTCACCGGAAACTGCCGATTGAAAGCAGAAGCCCTTCGAAGAATTGCACCGTATAAATCTTGGGTGCTCGCGGATGATAGCGGACTTTGCTGCGATGCCCTACAAGGCGGTCCAGGCGTAGACTCCGCCGTGTACGCGGGTAATAATGCGACCGACGCTGAAAATCGCGCGAAACTTTTGAACGCGATGAAAAAAGCTCCGCTCCATAAACGCGGCGCGCGTTTCGAATGTCACTTGCTTATCCTCGGGCCGAACAACGAAGAGCAAAAATTTCTCGGTCAATGCTGGGGCAGTATTTTAGAAGCGGAAGTTGGCACCGAAGGATTCGGTTACGACTCACTTTTCGTTCCGAGCGGATTCGATAAAACTTTTGGCGAGCTCCAACCTCAAACCAAAGACAAACACAGTCACCGCGCCAAAGCCTTCGCCCATTTAGTCCATTGGATGAAGGAAAATGAGTTAGGCGTTTAGTTGGACCTGGCTTCGATATGATCAGGCGGTAGTCCCCCCTGAAATCTTCTAAACATTTCCGTATACAAGGCTTCTAGGTGCTTAGTGTATTGTGCCGTATTAAACAAGGGAGTGGTATAGCGATTATTTCTTATTTTAGCTTTAATCGCGGAAAGTTTTTCGGGGTGGGTGGCTAATTCAACAGCCCTGTCTTCATAGTCTTTTAATGAATCAGTAATCAATTCAGGCACATCGAGAGCTTTGAGTATGCCAGCGGCCACTCGTCCTGGTAGAGTCTTGCCCACACAGGTTAAAAGAGGAGCCCCAGCCCATAATGCATCACTCGCCGTCGCATGGGCGTTATAGGGCAGAGTATCCAAGAACAGCCCAGCCACTCGATACCGTGCAATATATTTTGTGCGTTCGGCAATACGTGGAGCAAAAATAATCCGCTCGGGGTTAATCCCTCTTTGTTCAGCCTCGCGACGAATATTTTTTTGGAAGGCATCATTATTCTTAGGCAACCAAAGAAAGCCCTCCGGTACTCGTCTTAAAATATTCATCCAGATATCAAAAATCTGGGGAGTAATTTTATAACTAATATTTAAACAAGAAAATATGAAACCTTCTTCAGGTAGGCCATACTCCCGCCGGGAGAGTGACAGTTTAATTTCCCTGTCCTTACCAAAATCATTCGGCATATAAGTGTGCGGCAGATAGGCAATTTTCTCGTTATAGTACGACTGGCTCAGCACGGGAACTACCGTGGGGTCGGCAATCAAGTAATCCATATAATCGACCCCTTGCGTACCTGGGTAGCCAAGATAATTTACCTGCACAGGCGCGGCTCGATTCGCAAAAACACCTGGGCGAGGGCGATCCGCAAAGCCGTTTAAATCAATGAGAATATCTACTTCTTTTTGTCGAATGAATGACGCGGCCTGAGCATCGGTCATATCTTTAATATCATGAACACAATCAAAAGCCTTGAGTATTCTTTGACGGACTTCGCTGCCGTCATCAGGCGTGTAATCAAAAGCTAAAATCTCAAACTGGTCACGATGATGATTTTCTAAGACTCCTACTAAACAAACTGCGATGGCGTGATTACGATACTCACCACACAAATAACCTATCTTAATTTTACTCGCGTTGGCCTTTTTGGGAAAAACAGCCGGGGGCAAAGTCGGTGCGGACATAGTCCGAGCATTAGTAATAGCATTGAATTTGAGTTCTTCTTCCGAGTCGGAAGTACTTAATAAATCAAACTGATAAGTAACCAGCAAACCTTGGCTAATTCCTTGTTTCATTCTTTTCACTAAATGGTCGTAGCCATTCCAATCGGCACAAAACTTTTTCATATGCAAAAGTGCACCTAGGTAGTTACCTGACTCGGAACAAATCTCATAACAACGCTCAAAGCATTCTACCGCTTTTTGTTTATCATTATTGCGAACGAAATAAACCGCAAGATTGGCCCAATAGGCATCATTCCTAGGCTCTAATTGGGCGGCTTTCTGAAAAGCAAAAAGCGCCTCAGGATTTCTTTCTAATTCAAGATAGTTGAGTGCTCGATAACTCCATGCTTCA
Organism: uncultured Opitutia bacterium; assembly: GCA_903840235.1. Classification (GTDB taxonomy): domain Bacteria; phylum Verrucomicrobiota; class Verrucomicrobiia; order Opitutales; family UBA953; genus UBA953. The sequence continues at coordinate 4,150 of CAIMFE010000186.1, forward strand.
GCTAAATTATTGTCTATTTTCAAAACGCTATCAAAAAACTTGAGTGACTCTGGATATTTTTTTAGTTCGAAGAGAATTTGGCCCTGGTAAGCCAAAGACAAATATTGATTTGGCTCCCTGGTACTAACTTCTGCTAAAAGCCCGAGGGCCTCATTAACCTTATTCACCTTGTACAAGGTGTAGGCGTAAATGGTGGTTAACCGAGTATCTAAAAAATTAACTTTTCTTAACTTATCCAAATAGACATAGGCCTCCGTAAACTTCTTTAGGTTAAAGGTGATAGTACCCAACGCCCGAAGCACAGAGTAGGACTCCGGAGCTATTTTTAGGGCTTCTTTAAGAACGATTCCGGCTTCTTCGAGTTTATTAAGTTTCAATAAACATAAGCCCAAATTCTCCATCGCACCAAAGTGCAGAGGACTCAACTCGAGTACTTTACGGAATCTTTCAGCAGCTTCATTCAATTGACCACTCATCGCGTACACCAATCCCGATAAAAAAATGACTCGGAAGTGCTGAGGTTCTAAAGCTACTAATTCATCGACTACTTTTTTGCCTTCCTCGATTTGATTACTCTTTAGTAAATCTTCGACTAAAATAATTCTACTTTCTAAATCCGAATTCATCGTATCTTAATTAATGAGATTCTAGAAAAATATCGCTTC
>CAIMFE010000187.1 GCA_903840235.1 uncultured Opitutia bacterium
ACGCAAGTCCTGAGCATGAGTTTCGGACCGTCACTCGGCCTCCAACTCGTCTTCTGGAATATCGTTTTAGTGGCTCAGCTTGCGACGAAGTTCTTAACCGAATTCTGGAAGCACGTCTAAATCAACCCGTCGCTTGCAGACCAGCGGCGATAGCATTGAGCGAAAGTAGCATCTGAGGAACTAAGGCATCGGCTTCCTTACGATCTCCGTCAGCCGATTTCTTTCTCCAATCCTTGAGAATGGCTACTTGCTGTTCATGCAATAGGTCAATCGCTTCTTCGCGAAGCTTGATGACTTTACGCAGACGCGGACGACCTTCCGTAAGTTTTTTATTTGATATCTCGTTCAATAATTTTTGAGCCAATAAATGTTCGTCGAGAATACGCTTAAGGAAAATATTCTTAAGTTTCTTATCGGTAATCATCGAACCGTAGAGACGCATCATACCGCGATTGGCGGCGATAACGCTCGTGGCTGCGTTCTTGAGCATGTAACGCAGAGGCGGCCAGGTATCGTACATCTCTTTCAATAATTCATAACCCTTAGGATCTTCCTCTTTAAGACGAGCTAAGGCTGACCCTACGCCGTACCAACCGGAGAGATAGAAACGAGCTTGGCTCCACGAGAACACCCAGGGAATAGCACGTAAGTCTTCGAGTGAAGCAGCGCCGGTGCGACGCGAAGGACGTGAACCGATACGGCTGGCTTCAATGACATCGATCGGAGTTACCTGACGGAAGAAATCGATGAACTTAGGAGTCTTGATGAGCGACTGGTAGGCCTCGCGAGAGAACTCAGCGAACTTATCCATGACTTTGCTGATAGCAGCGTCTTGGGCTTTTTCTACTTCATCGAGAATTGTATGCTGAGTCACTCCAGCGAGTAATAATTCGAGATTATTTACTGCGGTAATGTGATTAGCGTATTTCTGGGTGATACTTTCACCCTGTTCGGTGACACGTAATTCGCCGTTAATACTTCCACGCGGTAAGGCGTCGATAAAACGGTGAGTAGGACCAGCACCACGTGAAATCGTACCGCCACGACCGTGGAAGAACACGATGCGCACGCCGTGCTTCTCCCCTACTTTAGTTAAATTCTGTTGGGCACGATAGAGATTCCAGAGTGAGGCAAGAATACCGCCGTCTTTATTCGAATCCGAATAACCAATCATCACCTGTTGAGTTAGTCCGCGAGTAATTCCGGCGTCGCGACGCATTTCAAGGGTGCGACGAGTAAACGGATGTGAAAGGAAATCATCTAGGATTGCGGTGCTGCGTTCTAAGTCGCCGATGGTTTCAAAAAGTGGAACTACGGGAAGTAAGCAATAAGGACTGTCGGATCCGCCGGCGGTTAGGCCTGCTTCACGAGCGATTAAATAAACGGAAAGTAAATCGGAGACTGAGCGGGTCATACTCACAATCAATGAGCCTAAGCCCTCGGAACCGTAATGATTGATATGGGTGACTAAAGAGCGGTGACAGGCGATGACCGCGTCGGCTTCAGAACCGATACTCTCTTGTGAGCGAATAAATGGACGGGTTGAACGCAGTTCGGAATCCAGGAAGCCCAGGCGACGAGATTCATCCCAGTTTGGATAGTCGGTATCATCTAAACCAGCGACCGTCATGAGTTGTGAAATCGCTTTGTCGTGGAAGGCGCTGTTTTGACGGATATCCAACGTCGCCATGTGGAAACCAAAAATACGTAAGAAACGGATCAGGGGGTCGATTTCGTAACGGGCGATTTGTGCACCACCCACTTCAACTAAAGTTTCTCTTAAGAAAAGTAAGTCGGCAATAATGCCGTCAGGCGTCTTGTGAAGACCGGCTGGACACTCACCCACGGCAGGCGGCATACGCAGACGAATAAGATTAATATACTGTCTCCAAGTTTCACCGATATTGCGGGCGATTGCTTGTTCGCCAGCTTCACCGAGGGCGGCTGCATGCTTCTCAACCTGTTTGATAAATACGGCGGGAGGAAGTTGTAAGTGGTCACCTAAAGAAAGACGCTGGCCAAGAGTCTCGAGACGCTCGGTAACAATATTGAGCGCCGTGGTGCGGAAAAGATTTAATGCTTTGGTGGTAACTTCAGCAGTGACTAAGGGGTGACCATCGCGATCGCCGCCCACCCATGTTCCGAGAGTGATTATAGGTAAAGCGTCGGGGTGCTCAATCTTCTCGGGCGAAAAACCGGCCTCTTCCCACGCCTGACGCATGCGTAAATCCATGCTCACAATTGCCTCAGGGAAAACTTTGAATAAGAAATAATTAATGTTTCGGAGTTCCGACTGAACTTCAGGCTTTTGCTGGTAAAACTCACCGGTGCGCCAGAGACGTTCGAGAGCGACTTTGATTTCGTCGCGGATGGCACGTTGTTCTGCGGCCGTCCACATGCTGTTTTCGCGACGAACTAATAATTTATAAAGCTCGCGGTGAATTTCTAAAACTGTGGCACGTTTCGCTTCGGTTGGGTGCGCCGTCAGAACTGGTTCAACGTGAATATCGCTCAAGCGCTTCGCCACTTGTTTGTCGGTTAGACCTTGATCACGCAGACGATTGAAAGCTTTGCCCCAAGTGCCAGGATCGGAAGCGAGTCCGTTTTTATCTTCGCGGATACGTTTCGACTGAGCAGAAGCATTTTCTTCCACCATGTTCAGTAACTGAAATGCGATTGAGTAAGCTTGCACACCGCGGTACGAGAAAATTTGAACGCCACGCAATTTACGTTTACCCATCCATGGCAAAGTACCGGCTAAATCTTTATGACCTAACTGCTCAAGTACTTCGACAAAGCACTCCATCATGAACGCGAGGTCGCGATCCACTTTCTTAAGTCCTTGAGCTAGGTCCTTATTGATAGGCATGTTGGTAATTATTAGCACACGGACTTCGATTGTCGCAATCGCAAACACCCATTGGCTTGCGTCTAAGTTCGAGCACGGTTTGCTGAAAAGTAGATATGTCGGAACAACGTCTTATCCTACCCGACCTCTGGCAGCAGACCGCCCTTCGCGCCCTCCGTGCGGGTAAAGACGTCATTGTTCAAGCACCCACGGGCTCGGGAAAGACCCACATATTTGAATTATTTATTAAAGGCGGCCATCAAGGCCAAGCGGTCTACACGGTACCGACCCGTGCTCTGGCCAATGACAAACGGGCCGAGTGGTCCGAGCTGGGTTGGGATGTCGGCATCGCCACCGGGGATATCAGCGAAAACCTGAATGCGCCGATCATCGTAGCTACACTCGAAACCCAACGTCAGAAATTTTTAGAAAATAAAGGGCCTGATTTATTAGTCATCGATGAATATCAAATGCTCACCGATAATCGACGTGGTGCTGCTTACGAAACCGTTTTAGCCCTCGCTCCGAAAACAACACAGCTTCTTTTACTCAGTGGAAGCGTCGCTAATCCAAAATCTGTGGTTGAATGGCTCAGTTCACTCGGTCGCGATGTCACTCTCATCGAAGAACACCGACGACCCGTTCCCTTAGAAGAAATTTGGTTAGATGCATTGGAAACAAAAGAGCCCGAAGGCGTTCGGAGCAGCATCGCACGAGCCGTAATTAAGGGTCTCCAATCAGATCTTGGACCGATTTTAGTTTTTGCGCCTAGAAGAAAAGCTGCTGAACAAATCGCCAAAGACATTGCTTATGCCCTTCCACTGGGCAACGGACCACAATTAACGGCCGAACAGAAAAAATTAGCGGGCGATGATTTATATAAATTATTAAGACAAGGGGTTGGCCTACATCACAGCGGATTAACCTATCAACAACGGAGCGAACTCATCGAACCCTGGGCAAAATCGGGTAAATTAGATGTTGTGGTGGCAACGACCGGACTCGCTGCCGGCATTAATTTCTCTCTGCGTTCAGTGCTCGTGACCGATCGGAAATACATCACCGAACATGCCGAACAAGAAATTCGTCCCGATGAATTATTGCAGATGTTTGGTCGGGCGGGTCGACGAGGACTCGACGAAAAAGGCTATGCTGTGTGGTCGGGCGATTCACCACGACTTGGTGAAGCGAAGCCTTTACAAATCAAACGCAGTAAAGGTTTGGACTGGCCAGCTATCCTTACTGTCATGCGTCACTCCGATAAGCCCAAGGAGTCAGCTCAGAAATTTGTGCAAAGCCTATTCACGCGTGAACCGATTGAACTAGGATTAAACAAGCTCAGCGAAATTGGAAACAATCCCACGGTAGAACTTCCGGGTACCATCCGTCGCGTGGAAGAAATGTTAGGGCGCAACGGAATTTGGCAACGAATACGACCCACCAAAGTTGTGCCGATGAGCGAAGCGCTCATCCGAATTAAAGGTGAATGGTATCCTGCACTTTCCAAACCTGATTCACTCAAAGCCGTGACCTACGGCACACCTTGTAAAATTAAACAGGAGAATGATATGACTTTTTATGGTCGCATCGTTCCCCTAGCCCATTTTCCCAAGACAAAAGAGACCGATGGATTAACCCCTGTAGAATGGCTACGAAAAGCTCTTCAGAATTGGCCGGGCAAGAAGCCACGCACCAAGATTTGGACGTTGGAACAAATTGAAAAAGAAATCTTACCCATTTTACCTCAGCTGACGCAAGGTGGACATCCGATTGACGGAATCCAAATTCAACGTGAGACGGTTATGGTTAAATTAGATTATTCCACAGCCCAAGTTCGGGTCATTCCTGATGCCCAAGAAGAAAATTTAATTAATCCCGACCGACGCTTCGTTGAGAAAGAAGATATTAATCTTAAGAATGTTCTCGGGACTAATCAGTCACAACTCTTCACCGCACAGTCAGGCAAACTCTGGCTCAAGCTGGGTTTGATCAAAGCAGATGGAACGCCAACTCCGCGTGGTCAAATCGCTTCACTCTTTCAACACGGTGAAGGACTGGCGGTAGCCGCAGCACTCGAAGATGGATCATACAATGTGGAGGATCTATGCTGGGATCTCGCTGAATTGCGTGCTGGTGATCGACTCGGAGCGGTTGCACGAAACTCCAGTCGTCTTGGTGCTTGCTGTCGCCTGACCTATAAATCACTCACAGCTGAAGGTTATCTGCATGATGGATTACCGGATGGGTTTGGCGAAGGCTGTGCTGAATTATTAAAAGATTTCGCACTGCATAATAAAACATCGCAATCCACTGAGCCCGATGGACGCGGACCTGGTCGGGGTGATTTAGAAAGAGCTCTACTCGAATGGCGGAGTACTCTTCGTTTGATTTCAAATTGTGAAAGCGGATTTTCAGAACGCTGGGATCAATTACAAAAATCGGCTAAGTCCGTTTTAGCACAAATCTCGCCGGAGCACTCTTAGAATATTTTTCTTATTAGAGGTTAAAAAACTCAGTCAATTTGAGGTGCTCGGAGTTTTAACTTTTCAAATTGTGAAATAAATGTAGGATGTTGGGACAGTCATATATGCGTATTCGCACGGGTTAAACCGTGAGGAAAGTCCGGACACCACAGGGTAGGATTCCCGCCGCAAGTCGGGGCACGGCGCAAGCCGTGACGGACAGTGCCACAGAGAAGATACCGCCGCTACCGCAAGGGAAACGGTAAGGGTGAAAAGGTGGGGTAAGAGCCCACCGCTCCAAGGGTAACCGCGGAGGCAAGGTAAACCCAATCCGGTGCAAGATAAACAGGAACCGCTACTAGGTCACCCACCGAGGTTCCGGGTTGTCGCATCGCCGCAAGGCGGGACTTAAAACGTCAGAGAAATGAATACGCAGAGGTAGGGTGAGTACCCCCTCAGACAGAATCCGGCTTATAGTATATGACTCAACAGACGGAGAGCCGATCGGAGACGATCGGCTCTCCCCCTTTGTGCATTTGGTTAACTTCTTGCCATAAAAGCGATGCCCGACATCGATAACCCTACATGGAGAATGTTGCAGCAGCCAACGCCCTAGAGAACTTACTGCAGTCAGAAGCTCGCATTTTAATTCTGGCTCCGCATCCCGACGATGAATGTCTCGGCACAGGTGGACTCATCCAACAAGCGCTCGCCAAAGGAGCTAATATAAAAGTTATTTTTATTACCAACGGTGATAACAATCCGTGGCCCCAAAGGTATCTTGAAAAAAGATGGTTCATCGGAGCCAGTGAAAGAGCACGCTGGGGACAACGCAGAAAAATCGAAGCTCAAAACTCACTAGAAATTCTTGGGGGCGGTAAAGTAGTTACGGCGTTCCTTGGCTTACCCGACGCTGGAATTTTAAATCTTTGGAAAGAAGGCGACCACAGTCTTTTAGAAAAACTAACTAACGAGTTTATCGCTTGGCAGCCCACCCTACTCGTTCTGCCCAGTGAATTCGACCGACATTCCGATCACCGCGCCACGCATTTGTATGGACGGACAGCACTCGGCGAAACTCCTCTTAAATGCCCAGTATTAACCTATTTAATTCACCGACCTTGGTTAATGAAGCTTACCCAAAAGCCAAAACCGCAAATCAAACTTGAGTTAAGCCCCAGCGAGCAGGATAAAAAGTTACGAGCCATTCTTTGCCATGAGACCCAAATGGCTTTAAGCCAGAGTAGATTTTCGCAATTCGCTCAAACTACCGAACCTTTTAACTTCTCCCTCTAATGCCAACCTTCCTTAAATCACCTCGCACTCAAGCCATCGTACTCGCTGTTCTCGTTTTCTTTTTATTCTGGTGGAGACTCGGCACCCTCGGATTGATTGATCCCGATGAACCATTCTACGCAATGACCACACGCGAGATGGTGCAAAGCGGCGATTGGGTTACTCCGCGTCTTTTTGGTGAACCCCAATTTGAAAAACCGATTTTCTTCTACTGGCAAACCTGTCTATCCCAGACGTTCTTTGGTGATAATGAATTCGCCGCACGACTTCCCGGAACTCTCGCTGCAACGTTTTTAGTATTTCTCACTTGGGGAATAGGACGAAAACTCCTTTCACCTACTGCTGGATTTCTCTCCGCCGTCGTTCTCGCGACGGGTTCCATGTTCGTGATCATGTCGCGCATCATGCTCACCGACGTTTCTCATACCGTTTTTATTACAACGAGCATGTTCTGCCTCTGGCGGGCATTTCATGACGAGGACAATCGACTGAAATGGCTGATCACCCTAACAGTCGCCTCTGCCCTTTCCATGCTCACCAAAGGCCCACAGGGCCTATTCTTTGTTATCATGGCGGGGTTCTCCTATAGTTGGGTTCAAAAACTCAAACAACCCTGGTCGGCAACGAGCCTAGCTATCTGCATTCCCCTGTGGCTGGTGATTGCGACCCCTTGGTATCTGGCGATGTTCACGCTCCACCAATCGGGCCCCACCGCACCGGGGACCGGCTGGGCCTATTACTGGAATTCATTCTTCGTCCACGAAAACTGGGATCGATTTTTCCACTCCGAACACCAAGGCAAC
>CAIMFE010000188.1 GCA_903840235.1 uncultured Opitutia bacterium
CGCGACGTTGCTAAGAATATTCCTGGTAATAAATATCAGCCACTCTTTGAAGGCGGCGTAGAATATTTTAGTTAACTCCGTAGTTTCTTAAACGCAGCTAAAGCTCGATCTCGGCCTTCCGTGAGTCCGATAGCAGGTACTGGATAATTCTTTCCGAGGACGACTCCTGCTTTTGCTAAAACATCGGCAGGCGCTTCCCAGGGTTTATGAATCCACTCCGCCGGCATCTTGGCTAACTCGGGGACATATTTACGAACGTAGTCACCGTTGGGATCGAACTTCTCGCCTTGGAGGACGGGATTAAAAACGCGGAAGTAGGGGGCGGCATCGGCACCACAACCACCAGCCCACTGCCAACCGAGCGTGTTAGAAGCCAAATCGGCGTCCACTAGGGTATCCCAGAACCATTTAGCTCCATCCTGCCAAGGTTGAAGTAGGTGTTTCACTAAGACGGACGCAGCAATCATTCTAACGCGGTTATGCTGCCAGCCTGTTAACCACAACTGGCGCATGCCAGCGTCGACAATTGGGAATCCGGTCTTACCCTTTTGCCAGGCACGAAGAAGTTTGGGGTCGGACTGCCATGGAAAATCGTCGTACTCTTTACGTAGTGCTTTTTCAGGAGTGTGGTTGAAGTGATGAAGTAAGTGGTAACCAAATTCCCGCCAGCCGATTTCGGCGATGTAGCGCTGACCACTTTTAGTTTCTGCAAAAGCAGTTTCTTTAATCGCAGTATAAATTTCGAGCGGCGAAATTTGGCCAAAGTGTAAATAGGGGGAAAGTCGCGATGTACCGTCGACACTTGGGATATCACGAGCTTCGTTATAATCTTTAACGGGAGCTTTTTTGAATTCGGCCAGACGGCTTTCTGCGCCTGCACGCGTGGGATTCCACTCTTTGGCAAATTGTTGATCCCATTTTATTTTTGGTAAGAGCTTTAAACTATCAATCGATACCGTTGATAGGGACTGACTTGGACCCTGAATTTTTTTAGGCGCTTTAACGGGTGTGCCGAATTGTAAATTAGCTAAGCAGTTTTTCCAAAATGGGGTGAAGACTTGGAAAGGATTACCCGAAAGATTTTTAATTTTCTGTGGTTCATGTAGCAGGCTACCATTAAAGGATTCCGCTTTGAGTCCGCTATTTCTTAGCTGAGTTTTGATTTCCGTATCGCGCTTCACAATCAAGGGTTCGTAGCGACGATTCCAAGCCACGCTCGTTGCCCCAGTTTCTTTGATCAGTTTTTCTAACTCTTTTAAACTGTCGCCTTGGCGAATGATTAAAGGACTGCCCGCTTTGTTAAATTGTTCAGTGAGATCGATCAATGCGTGATGTAGCCACCATTGAGTCGCTCCGCCGGGACCCCATTCGCCTTCTGATTTTATATCGTGGATATAAACTGGAATGACCGAATCGCCTGCAGCGACAGCGGCCTGCAGGGCTGGATTATCAGCTAGACGTAAATCTTGTCTAAACCAGACGAGGGTAGGCATGGCATCAGAGTGATGAATGCCCTAAAATTACCAAGTGTAAGTTTGGTTTTTCTTAACTTGGCAGGCGAATTCAACCAGAAGCTGGACGCATTGCTCAACCACGGCGAGGTCGACGACTTCACCAGGGGTGTGCATATAGCGCAGAGGAATGGATACTAAGCCACAGGCCACGCCACCATTCGCCATTTGGATGGCGCGGGCATCGGTGCCAGTGGGTCTGGATTCAGCAGCGACCTGATAAGGGATGCTCAGTGATTCGGCAGCGGCTACCATTTGGTCAAAGACCAGAGGGTTGATATTGGGTCCGCGGCTGATGATGGGTCCGCCAGATAAAGTAAATTTACCAAACTTGCGATTATCAGCGTCTGGGTGATCCGTCGCATGGCCTACATCCACGGTGATGGAAACTTGTGGGTTGATTCCTTGGGCGGCGACTTGAGCACCGCGTGTACCGATTTCTTCTTGCGTGGTGGCAACGGAAACAACGCGAGCGACGAGGTCTTTTTGTTTAGCGAGACGACGGAAAGCTTCCATGCAGACATAGGCACCTGCTTTGTCATCGAACGCGCGGGCGACACCGATGGAGCCGCGGAGAATTTCAGGTCCGTCCGAATAAATGGCTGGATCGCCAATGCGAACGATGTTTAAGGCATCAGTGCGATTGTTAACACCGATATCAATCCACATGTCGTGACGTTCAGGAACGCGATTACGATCTTCAGGTGAGAGTAAATGAACAGCAC
>CAIMFE010000189.1 GCA_903840235.1 uncultured Opitutia bacterium
ACCTGTAATTGTTCGTTGCGGAAAATATTGAGAGAATCTTCTCCCACGAGTTTAAATCTTTTGCGCCACTCATTTAATTCTTCGCGGACGAATCTTTCAATTCTTCCGATATTATCAATCGCCCAAGTACCTGCTGTTTTACTGTAAACAAATCCTGCACGGTGTGCGACGGTACTAAAACGGAATAAAGTTTGGCGCTGTTCGTCGGACAATTCATCGCCTGGTACGGCGCCTGGACCAAAGCAATTATAGGCATGTCCGCCCCTGCCCGCCCATGAGGCCGATGCGGTTAACCCTTCCGATACTAATTCGAAAGACACTTGAAGTTTAAGCGCCAGACGTGATGAGGTTTCTTTCTTTTCAGGCTCAACGGGTAAGACGGGTGGTACTTCGGGCACTGAGTCATCAATCGCTTTGATCTCATCAGCTAAAAGTTCTTCCACTTCGTACATCGCGGCAACGGCATAAGGCGCGCCCGATTCATCTTCAGGTAAAGAACTTCTCCACTCAATTTTCCCATCTTTCAGTTCAATGACTGCCCGCACTGTTTTATTATCAAATTTTGTAACCGCTTCGGCGCTATTAGTTTTTAATTCGATCGATCGAACTAACCCCTCGGTGTAAATTTGTCGGCCAAGCTTTAAGTCTTTTGCTTTAAAGACAGTTTCCCACTCTTCGGGTAGGTCCTGGAACCAATGTTCAAGGGCTTCCGTGGAATAGGAGCGGTTTGCCGGCCTTGGGGTAGACATCGACGTAGAAGGTCATCATTGGTGTTTATTTTAAGTCATTCAACCCTCAATCTTAACTAAATACTTTGGTCTGGGCTTGTTCTTGTCCCGGCCTCTGGTTACATAGAAATCAAACTTTTAAACGTAACACATATGAAACACCTTAGTGTAGGTTCACGTTGGAATGCCGATTTATTGGCAGAATATCACGAGCGTTGGAAAAAAGACCCGAAGTCCGTTGATGCAGATTGGGCAGCTTTCTTTGAAGGTTTCGAATTAGGTTTATCGCTTCCACCCAAACCTGCAAAAGCTTCGGCAGGCGTTACCCCCGGTGCAGGTGCTGATGCTTCTGCACAGGTCAAAGTACTCGCAGCGATTCACGCATACCGCACCTTGGGTCACTTGCAGGCCAGAATTAATCCACTCTACGACCCTACTCCGTATTTTGAATTAACGGATAAGGTGCTCGGTCTGGACACGCTACCCGCGACCCAAATTTTCCACACGGGCGATTTCCTCGGCGGTGTGATGCTCCCTCTTTCAGAAATTTTAACTAAATTAAAAACTATCTACGGCGGCACAATCGGCGTTGAGTTCACTCACATTCAAGACGGTGCACGTCGACGCTGGTTCCAAGAACGTGTCGAAAGTTCCGGCTTACGATCCTCTTACAATCACGAGACACGTCGCGGTTTTTTAAGAACGCTCGTACAAGCAGAACAGTTGGAACGCTTTATCCATAAGACTTTTGTGGGGGCCAAGCGTTTCTCGGTTGAAGGTGGAGAAAGCATGATGGTCGCACTCGAACGAGTTATCAGCCGTTCACCTGAATTAGAAATTAACGATATCATCATTGGTATGGCCCACCGCGGTCGTCTCAATGTCCTCGTCAATGTTTTGGGTAAAAAACCTGAAGCACTGTTCAAAGCTTTCTCAGAAAATTATATTCCTGATACCAGTTCTGGTGACGGCGACGTAAAATACCATTTGGGCTATGAAAGCAGTCGCACCATCAATGGCAAAAATGTCGCCCTCACTCTCGCCTATAATCCCAGTCACTTAGAAGCAGTTAATCCCATCGTCCTTGGTCGTGCTCGCGCTCGTGTTGATTTACAAAACGAAGCACAACGCGCCAAAGTTCTTCCTATTTTAATCCACGGTGATGCCGCCTTCGCGGGTCAAGGTATCGTCATGGAATCGCTCAATCTTTCTGGCGTTAAGGGTTATACGGTCGCAGGTACGCTCCATATTGTAACAAACAATCAGGTTGGTTTCACCACCAACCCTGATGAGGGTCGCACGGGACGTCACTGTACTGAAATCGCTAAGTTCATCGAAGCCCCCATTTTACATGTTAACGGTGACGATCCAGATGCCGTCGTCCTCGCTACAGAAATCGCTTTAGAATATCGCCAGAAATTCGCAGCCGATGTCGTCGTCGATATCGTTTGCTACCGTCGGTACGGCC
>CAIMFE010000190.1 GCA_903840235.1 uncultured Opitutia bacterium
GATGACCTCAAGAATATTGAATCAGTCGACTGGCCACCCTTGGTCCGAGAAATTTCTCAATTGCGTGAGCGCATGGCCGGAATGGGCTCAATTAATTTAGTCGCCGTCGAAGAATATTCTTCTCTGCGCGATCGTCATGATTTCTTAACCAAGCAAAGCGACGACTTATGGAAAGCTAAAGAAGAGCTCACCAAAGCCATTAACGAGCTTAACGAAACTTCGCTCCGTTTATTCACGGAAACCTTTGAGCAAATTCGCAAGAACTTCAAATTCACCTTCGAGCGTTTATTCGTCGGTGGATTTGCCGACTTACAATTAGTTCAAGCGGAAGACCCACTCGAAAGTGGTATTGAAATTATTGCACAGCCTCCTGGTACTAAGTTAAGAGGCATTTCTTTACTCTCGGGCGGTCAACGTACGATGACGGCGGTGGCCTTGCTCTTTGGTATCTATATGGTGAAGCCTTCGCCACTTTGCGTGTTGGACGAATTAGACGCACCGCTCGACGACACGAACGTTGGTCGATTTACCGATATTTTAAGAGACTTCACTAAATTCTCACAATTCTTGGTGATTACGCACAACAAACGTACGGTCTCAGCGGCTGATACTATTTTCGGTGCGACGATGCAGGAACGTGGTGTGACGAAACTTTTCTCGATGCGCTTTAATAAAGAAAGCGATCAAGCTGAGCCGACGCAGCCGGGTGGTGGATTTACGATGGCTCGTTGAGGTCGGCTTGCCTTGAATCCCTGAAGTCTTATAAATAGACGCATGAATCGTCTGTTCGCAGCCATCCTTTTATTACCCTCGTTGGTTTTTGCGGGGGTGTCTTTTGAAACTGATTCGCGGGAATTAAATCGTTCGAGAGCGGGAGCAAGTTATGCAGAGATGTTAGCACAAATCACTCCTGCCGTGGTGAGTATTCGGATCGCTAAAACTATTCCCGCCGAAACCATTCGTCGTCTGCGTGGTCGTTTAACGGCTGAAGATTTAAAACAGTTGAAAGTGGATTCACAAACGGGCGAAGTGCTTTTATTTCAGGGTTTGGGTTCTGGCACTATTGTAAATTCCAATGGATATATCATCACTAATCGTCACGTTGTTTTAATCAGCGATGACCGTACAGGTGCCGTTACGATTGCGAATGCAGCTTATGTGACGCTTTCCGATAAGAGAGAATTTAAAGCGCAGGTTTTAGGCGTGGATGAGAAGACGGATATCGCCGTATTAAAAATTAACGAAAAAAATCTTCCGTTCGCGCGATTTGCAGACAGCGATAAATGCCGAGTGGGTGATATCGTTTTTGCCATCGGAAATCCTTTAGGCGTCGGTATGACGGTGACGTCTGGGATTGTTTCGGGCCTCAGTCGATCAGACACTGGAGTGGGATTGGCTTATCAGGATTTTATTCAAACCGATGCAGCTATTAATGCGGGCAACTCGGGAGGTCCACTGATTGATTTTGAGGGCAGAATTATTGGGATGAACACCATGATACGAACCGCGAGCGGACAGGGCGGAAACATCGGTATCGGCTTTTCTATTCCAGCTAATTTAATTTCCGGTGTGGCTTTAGATTTAGCTAATACCGGTAAAGTCACTCGCGGATTTTTAGGATTATTTGGAGAAGATGTTGAGACGGCTACGGCGAAGAAGCTGATGTTGAATAATGGCGCCGTGCGCATTACGGAAGTCGCTGAAGGTTCGCCAGCGTTTCGTGGCGGCTTACGTAAAGATGATATCATCACGGCCGTGGACGGTAAGTCGTTCGAGAGTTGGAATGAATTGCGTATTATCATAGCTCGACGTAAACCTGGCGAAGTCATGCAACTATCGATAGTCAGAAACGGTGCGAACTCTCTCGTGAACATTACCGTGTCGGAGCGCGCTCCGGGTAATTAATGCGCTTACTTCGTTCCATTCGCGAATTAACTGGTGGCCAAGTGCCGCCCATCACCCGTCGGGCCACTCTCGTGGTGGGCATTTTATTTTTTATTTCCCTGATTGTTTTCAAACCGCAAGCGAAGGTGTATCCGCGCGCTCAGACGTTGGCTCACCCCGTCCAACTTCTACCTAAGGGAAGTGCTTTGGCTGAAAACGAGAGCCTGTTAGATGCTTCAGTTATTTATTTACCTTCGACCACGACCGAACGCCGGGTCGCGTCTTCATCC
>CAIMFE010000191.1 GCA_903840235.1 uncultured Opitutia bacterium
GTCCAACGTTCAGGATGGAATTTAATGATACCCGAGGTGACCGCACGTTTTGCTTCTTCGATTTTCGGATAATGAATAAACCATTGTTCGCTTAAGCGAGGTTCGATGGGTACATCGGCACGCTCAGAATAGCCTACGGTATTTTCATACGGTTCAACTTTCACTAATGCACCAAGTTCTTCGAGTAACTTAGCGGCCATGTTACGGGCCTTAAATCTTTCGATGCCAGCTAAAGGACCTGCTAATTCATTCATCGTACCGTCTGGATTCATGACGTCGACTACCGGTAATTGATGGCGCTTGCCGATATCGAAGTCGGTGCGATCGTGGGCCGGAGTTACTTTTAAAACTCCCGTACCAAAATCTTTTTCGACTGCGTTATCGCCGACGATGATAATCTTTTCGCGAGGGAAGGGGCGCCAAACATGGAGTCCGATTAAATCTTTATAACGTTCGTCACTCGGATGGACGGCCACACCAGTATCACCCGGAATGGTTTCGGGACGCGTGGTAGAAATTTCAAGATAGGTGCCAGGTTTTTCGACCACCTCGTAACGCATCTTATATAATGAGCCTTTGGAAGGCTTCATGATCACTTCTTCGTCGGATAAGCCCGTCTGCGAAACGGGGCACCAGTTGACCATGCGTTTACCGCGATAAACATAGCCACGTTCGTAGAGCGTGATGAAAGCTTGCAGAACGGCTTGAGAGTAACCCGCGTCGAGCGTGTGCACCTTGCGATCCCAATCACAGGACGCACCCAATTTGCGAAGTTGATTTAAAATAATGCCGCCGTGTTTGTCGCGCCACTCGGAGGCTACTTCGATAAATTTTTCGCGTCCGAGGTCATGTCGAGTCTTACCAGAATTTTGTCGTAAATCTTTTTCAACCCGTGTTTGGGTGGCGATGCCTGCGTGGTCAGTTCCTGGAAGCCATAAGACGGATTTGCCTTCTTGGCGGGCGCGACGAACCATAATATCCTGCAACGTATTGTTGAGCAGGTGACCCATGTGGAGAACCCCGGTTACATTGGGAGGCGGAATCATCACCGCGAATGACTCTTTAGAAGGGTCTACTTTTCCAGCAAAGCATCCTGCGGCAACCCAGCGATCGTACCAGTTTTGCTCAACTCCTTGAGGTTCGTAGGACTTTGGGATTTCGGCCATTTAGGATGCAAGGATTAGGGGGTAAGTTGGAGATTGAAAAGCGTTAAGAGATTTACCACACTTAAAGGTAAGCTAGGCCCCATGCAACGGGAGCGGGCGAACCCCGCCAGGTCCGGAAGGAAGCAACGGCAGTCTGATTTCTCGTGTGCCGTGGTAAGCCTAGCCCCTCAATTTTAATGGGTGACGGTCGGTCCGACTTAGAGCGAGTGGATACTCACCTTGTTGACCGCCATCGCTGCCTCCTTGAAGGACTCGCTGATGGTTGGGTGAGCAAAGCAGGTACGTGCCACGTCTTCAGCGCTGCCACCGTACTCCATGTGAGCACAAGCTGACGCAATCATTTCGGAAGCGCCACGTGCGACAATTTGTACACCTAAAAGTTTATCAGTCTTCGCATCGGCAATGACTTTTACAAATCCAGTCGTTGCATCGGAAGCAATTGCGCGACCATTACCCGCGAGTTGGAATTTTCCAATCTTCACTTCGATGTTTTTAGCTTTGGCTTCGGATTCAATCATACCCACACAAGCTACTTCAGGATCGGTATAAATGACGCCAGGGATGACGTTGTAATTTACGTGACCCGCTTTACCGGCAATAATTTCAGCAGCCGCCACACCTTCTTCTTCCGCTTTGTGCGCAAGCATCGGTCCAACGACGACATCACCGATTGCGTAAACTCCAGGGAGGTTAGTGCGATAGTGGTCATCAATCACGATGCGATTTCTTTCATCGAGTTTTAGTCCGGCTTCTTGGGCACCCAGGCCGACGGTGTTGGGCTTACGTCCAACTGCGACAAGGATTTTATCAGCAGGGAATTCTAAAACTTTGCCTTCGCGTTCAGCGGTTAGAGCAAAGCCAGCCGCGGTTTTCTTCACACCAGTCACTTTTGCACCCAGTTCAAATTTGATACCTTGTTTTTCAAAGGCAGCTTGAGCGACCTTCGCGACATCGCTGTCGTAAGACGGTCCGCCAATTGTGGGGAGCATTTCAACGACGGTTACTTGTGAACCCAGGCGAGCCCAGACGGATCCGAGTTCGAGTCCGATTGCACCAGCACCCACCACGACCATGTTGGCGGGAACTGATTTTAAAGCGATACCATGGTCAGATGAAATGACAGTCTCTCCGTCAAATTTCATAAAGGGAAGTTCGACAGAGGAAGAACCCGTTGCGATGATGATGTTCTTGGTTTCAAGAATACGTTCGCCCGAGGTGCTGCGTACTAAAACTTCGCCCGCTTTTCCGAGTCGACCGAGTCCGCGAACAATTTCTACGCCGCGTTTGCTCACTAAAAATTCCACACCTTTGTTGAGTTGTCCGACGACCTTATCTTTGTTGGCCATCATGGCTGCGACATCAAAAGTTACTTTCTCGCCACCGACGATACCATGTTTTTTACCGTGGATGATGTGCTGATATACTTCGGTAGAATGCAAAAGAGCCTTAGAGGGAATACAGCCAACGTTAAGGCAGGTGCCGCCTAGCACGGTGTCTTTTTCAACGAGCGCGACTTTCAATCCGAGTTGCGCGGCTTTAATTGCGGCGACGTAGCCTCCTGGGCCAGAGCCAATAACGACGAGATCAAGTTGTGACATATTTTTTATTTAGAAATTAGGCTCCGAAGAGCAGGGTTTGGGGTTCTTCAATGTACTGACGAACTTTGACCAAGAATGTGACCGCTTCTTTGCCGTCAATAATTCGGTGATCGTACGAGAGGGCGAGGTACATGATCGGTCGAATCACGATTTGACCATTTTCCACTACGGGACGTTCCACAATATTGTGTAAGCCCATGATGGCCGCTTGTGGGTGATTTAAAATCGGAGTGGAGAGCATCGAACCGTAGATGCCACCGTTGGAAATCGTGAAGACGCCGCCTTGAAGTTCGGGTAATTGAATTTTTCCATCACGCGCACGTTTACCGAAATCGCTAATCGCTTTTTCAATTCCTGCGAAATTCAGTTGATCGCAATCGCGAACGACGGGAACCATGAGTCCTTTGTCGGTGCCCACAGCGACACCGATATCGTAGAAATTATTTTCAACAATGTCCTCTCCATCCAACTGAGCGTTGATGGCACGAACTTCTTTCATTGCTTGAACGGCAGCTTTGACGAAGAAGGACATGAACCCTAGTTTAATACCGTATTTCTTGAGGAATTCTTCACCGTGACGTTTACGAAGTTCCATGACCGGAGCCATGTTAACTTCGTTGAAAGTTGTGAGCATGGCGGTCTCGGACTTCGCTTGGACGAGACGTTCGGCAATTTTGCGACGCAGAGGAGACATACGTTTTCTGGACGTACGTCCTTCGCGATTAGGAATTTCAACGGCGGCAGCTTTTTCTGCTACGGGTGGTGTTGCGGTGCTAACGGCTGAAGGGGCAACTGCCACGATGGGGGTTTGTCCATCCAGTGCAGCGAGCATATCTCCCTTAGTGACGCGTCCACCTTTTCCTGTTCCAGGAATGCTGTTAGGATTTAAACCGGTTTCTGCAGCGATTCTACGCACCGCAGGTGAAGCTTCAAAGTTTCCTGTTTTTACCAGCGGAGCGGATATAACTTTCGGAGCAACTGTTGATTCGACTTTTGGAGCAGGCGCTTGAGCTGCGGGTGTTGAGGCAGTTGCTGGTGAGCCCGTTGATGCTCCTGCGGCAATCGTGGCGACAACTTGTCCGACGGTCACTTCAGTACCAGCAGGAACCGTAATAGTTATTTGACCATCAATCTCTGCTGTGCCGTCAGAAGTAACTTTATCGGTTTCGAAAGAGAATAAGGCCTGACCTTTTTTAACGTTATCACCGTTTTTGACCGCCCATGTAGATAGGAGGCCACCAGTGATTGATTCGCCCATCGAGGGTATTTTGACGTCCACAGCCATAAAAGTAAGACTCCGACTTTGTAAGTACTACCCGACAGTTTCAACGGGGAAATAGGACAATTTTTCACAATATCGGGTGTGCCCGATTGTAGAAGGTGACCACAAACTCCCTGTTAAATCTTCTACTGAACGAATTTTAGACAGAAAACGCCTGCTGAATTACGTCAGATTGCTCGAGTTTATGGACAGAAAGGGCACCCACGGCGGGAGAAGCGGCCGCGTCACGTCCAGCGTACAAGGGCTTAACGCCGAGCGATGATTCAATGATGGGGGAAATGAAACTCCATGCGGCCATATTCTTGGGTTCATCTTGTACCCAAACTACTTTGGCGGGCGAACCGTACTGAGTATGAATTTTCTTTAAGGCAGATGGATCGAGAGGGAAGAGTTGTTCAACGCGAACAATCGTCGTTGTCGTATCTTTGCGAGCGGCACGTTCGGCTTCGAGATCGTAGAATACTTTTCCGGAACAAAGAATGAGACGTTCAGTTTTAACGGCCGGAGTTGCGTCCGTGATCAACGCTTGGAAATCTTTATCTGTGAAATCTTCAAATTTACTGACGCAGGTTTTGTGACGGAGTAAACTCTTCGGTGTCAGCACAATGAGAGGCTTGCGATGTTCGGACTTAACCTGGCGGCGTAAAGCGTGGAAAAGTTGAGCAGGGGTGGAAGGCTGAATCACTTGAATATTATTTTCTGCACAGAGTTGGAGATATCTTTCGAGTCGAGCCGAAGAGTGTTCTGGGCCTTGGCCTTCGTAGCCGTGAGGCAGCAAAAGAACTAAGCCGCTCGTCTGACCCCATTTTGATTCAGCGGAAGCGATGAATTGATCGATGACGATTTGGGCACCGTTCGAGAAGTCTCCGAACTGAGCTTCCCAAATCACCAATGAATCGGGGGCTTCTAATGAATATCCATAATCAAAACCGAGAACGGCGTATTCGGATAAAGTTGAATTTACTAATTCAATCGATTCGCCACCAGGTACTGAATTGAGTGGGCAATATTCCGCGTCGTTCGATGGATCGTGCAGTACGGCGTGACGGTGTGAGAAGGTGCCGCGTTCGCAGTCCTGACCAGAAATGCGGACCGGATGTCCTTCGGCTAAGAGTGATCCAAAGGCTAAGCCTTCGCCGAGACTCCAGTCGAAATTAACTCCCGATTTAAAAGTGTCTCTCTTGATATCCAACATGCGCTTAATTTTGGAGTTAGGCGCAAAGTCAGGTGGCATCGTCCAAAGTGACGGTGCGATTTTTTGTAACAACTCCGCATTAGCACGCGTCTCAATGTGTGCGTCGTAAGGAGACTGGAAAGGTTTGAGCTGAGGCGCGGGCTTATTGGCGAGGTCGGCCTCGAGGCTAGCACGGGCGCGATCTTGGGCGGCGTTTAATAAAATATCGAACTCAGTACGCAGGCTTTGTAATTCACCACCAGGTGCTGAGCCTGATTCCGTTAAGCGCGATGAATATAATTCAGTAACACTCGGGTGTGTTGTGATGTTCTTATATAAAATTGGCTGAGTGAAGAGGGGCTCGTCGGTTTCATTATGGCCGTACCGACGGTAGCAAACGATATCGACGACGACATCGGCTGCGAATTTCTGGCGATATTCTAAAGCGATTTCTGTAGCGAGGACGACGGCATCTGGATCGTCACCGTTAACGTGTAAAATGGGGGCTTCGATGAACTTAGCGATTTCCGTACAGTGACGTCCCGTGCGACCTTCATCAGGGTTGGTGGTGAAACCAACCTGATTGTTTGTTACAATATGGAGCGTGCCTGCGACCGTATAACCCTTAACGCCAGAAAGATTGAGCGACTCCATGACGATACCTTGACCCGCGAAGGCGGCATCACCGTGGATTAAAATCGGAAGAACTTTGGCGCGTTGTGCTTCGTTTTGTAAATCAACGCGAGCGCGCGCACGACCAAGGACGATGGGATTAACTGCTTCTAAGTGACTGGGATTATAGGCGAGAGTGAGGGCGACATTTTTGCCATTAATGGTGCGAC
>CAIMFE010000192.1 GCA_903840235.1 uncultured Opitutia bacterium
ATTTCCATCGTCGATTCGGTCCAAGCCTTCGACTGAATGATTTCGCGAAGTAAAACATCCTTGCGGTGTTGATTAGGAATTTCGATCCCCACCGTACCCCGACCTGGAACGGGTGCTAAGATTCGAACAGACTCCGCCGACAAATTCATCGCGATATTATTCGAGAGGTTGGAAATCTTCTCTACGCGTACACCGGGAGCGGGTTTAATTTCGTAGCGGGTGATTGAAGGACCTTGCTGAATTCCAACATCAATACCCGCTTCGGGATCTACAGGTACAACGGAAACTTTAAACTGCGTCAGCGTTTCAATCAAATCACTCGCCCGCTTTTTAAAATCTTCGACTGGAATTTCTTTATCTACCACTGGCTCGTTGAGCAGACTGATGGTAGGGAATGTGTAATCGCCTTTTTTCTTTGGCTGAGCCGAAGCTGTAGCCTTCTCAATTTTATCCGTTCTAGTAACCGAAATTTTTTGCGCACCCAATGCGGTTAAGATGGGGACCTGTACTTTAGGAGCTGGGGCAGGCTCGGGTGCCACGGGAGTAGTTAATCCTGGCGAAATTTTTACATCATGGGTTGAAACCACGGCAACAGCCGGAACCTCTTCATCCTTTTCAACTTTTTTGACTTCAGGCACGACGACGACCGGAGCAGCAATCTCAACATTCTTAATCTCCATTTGCTTGCGACGCAGTTCCGCAACCCGCTCAGCTCTTTGTTTACGCTCTAAGGCTTCGCGTTTCGCGGCCTCTTTGCGCTCGGCATTCCAAGCACCAAACATATCTCTTAGTTCCGTTATCCAGGCTGATAAAGTCGCCTTAGGATCATCTGCTAAAACTCCCAACAAACAAAATCCGTAGGGAAAAATAAGAATCCACGCACCATAGTCTCCTAATACGGGTTGGCAAAGTTGCGTATATAAGAATTCACCTGTGACGCCACCCGCTCCACTCGAATCAAAAGCGCCCGAGGTGGGTCCACCCAAACTCATCGTAATCACGGGCGCACCTAAGATAATACAGGCCAGCATTAACGAAGTTTTCGTTGGCCACAAAGTGTGCGCACGGTGATTCAAGGAAAACCAAGCGGCCGCAAATAAAAACGTTGGAATTAAAAAAGCCGTATAACCAAATAAACTAAATAAGATAACTGCGACTGTCGCCCCGAAGAGCCCACAGGGATTATGCTCCGTCGCGACATCCGAAGAGGCCTGCAATTGAAACTTCGTTTCTATCCACTGCGGAAATAAAGTTTGATCGCTTTTACTATGAAAGACCATCGCCACTAAAATAAAGGTGCCGATTAATCCTAAAATAATGGCCAGAACAGGATGACTTTCACTGGCGGGCTTGGCTAAAGTAGCGGAACGCTTACGAGCGGGTGCTGGCATAAAATAGTTTATTCAAAAAGATTACCTTGGGCAGTCGTATCCTGACGTGGCAAAACGGGATCAGTCGAGAGGTGACGAGGAGGTCTAGTTACTCGCGCTGCTAAAACGCGGGTGCGTTCTTGGGCTAAGCGTTCAACTGATGAGGTCAGCGCATGACGAATCCACTTCGGGGTAAAACCATTGGCAGAATAATCGCACGGACCATAACCATGCACGCGGCCGGATTGTAAGAGCGCGTCATTCTGTGCGAATTCCGCCTGATTTTCCTCAACATAAACCGCAAAAGCTTTGCCACCATTTTTACGCAGCAGCGAAAAGGCCGGGACGTCACTCGGGCCATCAGCAATATAAATCATATTAGCAAACGGAACCCGACGATCTTCTGGATGCACCACCGCATTCACATCAATCGTGCTGTCTTTATTAGATCCTTTATTAATCTCAAAAATAAATCGGGTCTTAATCGTGTTATCGACCATCGCCGCTACTTGCGTGATTTCCGAGGGTAACTGTAAATTAAGTTCATCCTGTTTCGTGAAATGAGGAGGCAGGGGTTCTTCTAAAAACTCACAGCCGTAAATTCCATCGCAGTGTTGAGCCAACTTAGTTCCGCGAATCATCTCCGCTAAACCGGTGCTGACAATATAATGCTCCAAGGTGACTTCGAGATTATGTTTTTTTCCAAGCTCGATCACCATCTCTTTGAGCGCTGGGAAAAATTCTGGAAGACCATTGCAAAGTTCAATATCGGCACCCAATTCGCGCAGGCGACTATTAGTTAGTCCTTTGAGAGGACCCGACTTCACATAACTCAGTAAGTGATTTAAATAGACGGAATCTTTTGAGGTACGAATTCCCTTCTGCAAATAAAGTGCAGGTAATAAATTTGTTTCGCGCCAAAACTGATCTTCATCCACCCCGAAGGCGCGGAAGAGAGGGGTCTGCATGTACCCGGGACAAAGAGTTTTATCAAAATCCCAAATACAAGTGAGGACGTGACTACCCCGAAGGGCCGATTCCTTTAATGACATATATTTAAAGTTGGTTAATGGTAAGGGCTTGCGGTGTGAGTCAACAACCCTCCATTAAATAACCTACGAATGGGCTATCTCCAAGCCCGAACCCAACCCAATGGCCGAAATACCACTTAGACCCGACCTTTCCAGCCTTCGCCGGCGCCTATCCGAGCTGGAAGGGCTCATGGCCGACCCTGCTACCTTTGGTGACAGCCGAAAAGCCGCCGCACTAGGGGCCGAGCTTCGTTTTACCTCCAAAGCAGTCAAAGCCGACGATGCCCTGACCGCCTTGGAAAAAGAATTGGCAGAATCCATAGCACTTCAAAGGGAGTCAGACCAAGAAATACGGAAAATGGCCGAAGAAGAAATTCTGCGTCTCACTCCTGCTGTCGAAGCCGCCCGTGTTACTTTAATCCGTTCCATCATTCCGCCGAATCCGGATGACTCTCGTAATGCGATGGTAGAAATTCGTGCCGGCACTGGTGGCGAAGAGGCCTCGCTATTTGCTTCCGAACTTTTGCGAGCCTACACTCGCTTCGCAGAGAAAAAAGGATGGAAGCACGAACTTCTTTCTTTATCGCACAGCGATTTGGGCGGCGTGCGTGAAGCGGTCATTTTAATTGAAGGCGAAGGCGCCACCGCACTGCTGCGCCACGAAGCAGGCGTACATCGCGTTCAACGCGTTCCTGCGACTGAAGGTTCAGGCCGCGTGCACACATCCGCCGCCACCGTTGCAGTTTTAGCCGAAGCCGAAGAAGCCGAAGTCGTTTTGAAACCCGAAGACTTAGATATGTCGGTCGCACGAGCGAGTGGTGCGGGCGGACAGCACGTTAATAAAACCGAATCAGCCGTCCAAATTATCCACAAGCCAACCGGGTTAATGGTTTATTGTGCGGATGAGCGCTCCCAATTGCGCAATCGTCAAAAAGCCCTCCGCGTTTTGCGCTCACGACTTTTAGATTTAACCCGCGCCAAAGAAAGAGAACTACGGGCCGACACGCGAAAGAACATGATTGGTTCGGGCGATCGCTCGGAGCGCATTCGCACTTATAATTTTCCACAAAATCGGATCACCGATCACCGCATCGATTTAACCGTTCACGGCATCGAACAAGTGTTGGAAGGAAATCTCGATCAACTCGTGGATGCACTCTATGAGGCCGACCTGCGAACGCGCGCCGAAGCGATTACTGGTCCTTCAGCTTAAAGGCGCCTAATTCGTCAGTCACTCGGAAGTCTCCTGTCTCTGGAACTCCGTCGTCCAACCTCTCGTCTAAAATTAAGAGAACTCTCCGCGAAAAAATATCAGGCTCCGTGGGTTTAAAAATGATTGTCGGATTGCCTGCGCCCATCGGACCTTTGTTAAGAGTAAAACTCCACTTGCCTGGGATATCGCAATTCCCCATCGACTTCTTAACGGCTTCACTGAAACCATAAGCTGCTAAATCTGCGGCAGGATTGGCGAAATCGAAATCCGCCGGCCAAGTATTTTTCTCTAAGCGGTATTGAATCAGTGGCTTTCGACACTGACGAAAAACGCTGGCCAGAGGATCCACGCGTAAATGGTCGCGAATAATGAAACCTAGCGTTATGACTAATCCGATAAATGCTGCGAAGATAAGCGTCCCTGTTATCCTGTACCAAAGCGGGGTAGAATCTACCTCAACGAGCTTAGGAATATTGGAAGCTGGTTCTGCCATAACGATGGGGTGAGCATCCCCATCTTCACGACGCTTTCAAGTCTCGAACATCAACCTTGCGACTTGGTTTTAATATAAATTATCTATTTTTACGTTTCATGGATACGCCCTACTTAAATCGATTCGCCGGCATTGGCCGTCTCTATGGCAAAGCTGGGCTGATTCATTTAAAAGAAAGTCAATTCATGGTCATTGGCCTAGGAGGCGTGGGATCTTGGACCGTCGAAGCCTTGGCCCGGTCTGGGGTTGGACAAATCATTCTCGTGGATGGCGACGCGGTTTGCACCTCGAACACCAATCGCCAGCTCCACGCTCTCTCGGGTAATGAAGGACTGAATAAAACTTCCGTCATGGCGGCCCGAGCTAAGGCAATTAATCCCGATATTAAAATTATCGAAATCACTCGATTTATTTCACGCACTAATCCGAGTGAATTTCTGGATGGATTTAATGGTGTGGTGATTGACGCCATCGATGCACTTTCACCGAAGTGTGGACTCATTAATGAAGTGCGGAATCGTCATTTAAAAATGGTGACGGTGGGCGGGTGCGCTGGTCGACTCGATGGCACGCGCATTAAAGTGACCGACCTCACTGCCTCGCGCGATGACCCTTTAATGATGTTGGTGAGAAAGCGTCTCCGGCAAAATTATGATTTTCCGCGTAAAGGACTTTTTAATATTTCCTGCGTGTGGTCTGATGAACCGTTTACTCAACCCACCGATTGTGCTGGGCTACCCGGCGGAGACATTCCTGAAGACGAAGAGTTAAGACCTAATTGCGAATGGGGTTACGGCACCGCATCGCATGTAGCCGGCGCTTTTGGTTTAGCTGCCGCCGGTGAAGCCATCCGACTCAGTTTGTTAGATCTTAAAAAGGGAGACTGATTTCAAAAATTGTTCTCTCCAGTGGTATTGAGATAAAAGACTGGGATCATCATAGCCTAATAATTTTAAAGCTAAATATAAAGCCTCAACCGAGGCGAGTCCCTCCGCTGGATCCAATCCTTCATCATTACGTCGCGGATAAGCGGTTGGCACTCGCGGCAGTGAACGATAAATAGGCATGCCTCTTAAACAGGATTTTAATTTCGGTACATGTTTCCAATTGCCATCCAATAAAATGAGCGGACGTCCGGCGTCTGCCGCAGAAATAAGCGGAGCGTCGACACTTAATACAATGGCATCTGTAGCTTCAATTTCAAGCGACGCACTAAACTGAAAAAAGGAAAGTTCTTTGCGTAAGCGTAGTGGCTCTAAAGTGCATTTCGCTAAATTTTCATCGGGGTGCCGAACAATGGTCGCGAGAATAGATGACATAATATATAAAAATTTCCTTTGGCTTCTCTCCTTGCGCTATTAGGGTCGAGTCGGCTATTTAATCAATAAAATGAACACCCCTAAACTTCCCATGGAGGCGTTGATGACTGTCACAGGTCTACCCTACCGCCTGCATGCCAAGGGCAAGGTGAGAGAAGTTTTTGACTGTGGTGAATATTATCTGATTATTACGACGGATCGACTCTCGGCATTCGACGTCGTGATGCCCAATGGCGTCCCAGGTAAGGGCATTTTACTCACTCACTTAAGTTTGTGGTGGTTTGAACAAGCTAAAGAAATTTTTCCTATTCACCTCGTCGACCATCATGCCGAACAGCTCGCCAAAGTTCTGCAAGGCCATGAGCATTTAATCAGTCGGTCCATGCTCGTTAAAAAATTAACCCCACTTCCTGTTGAGGCCGTAGTCCGTGGATACTTAGCCGGTGGTGGATATAAAGAATATAAAAAATCGGGTTCGATTTTAGATCACAAATTGCCCACAGGATTATTAGATGGATCAAAACTCTCGAGTCCGATTTTCACCCCCACCACCAAAGCCGCTCAAGGCCACGACGAAGCGATTACACTGACCGAGTGCTCTAAACTCCTCGGAGAGAAAACTTTCAAAACAGTTCACGATACATCCATCGCACTCTATGCCATGGGAGCGAAGCGAGCCGCCCAAGCGGGTATCATTCTCGCGGATACTAAATTTGAGTTCGGTCAAGACGCCCAAGGTAATTTAGTTTTAATCGACGAAGTTTTGACGCCTGATTCATCGCGTTATTGGCCTGCAGCATCTTGGAAACCGGGCCAGGCTCAACCTTCTTACGATAAACAATTTGTACGCGACTGGTTAGAATCACAGCCCTGGAATAAAACTTCTCCAGGCCCAATTCTACCACAGGAAATTATAGCAAAGACACAGGCTCTTTACGCCGAATGTTTAGAGCGTCTAACTGTTTAATTACTTCTGCTTTTTTCTAGGCTTCGGTTTTTTACCAGGTGAAAGTGAGTCTTCGAGCCAACGGGCGTATTCTGCTTCGGTAATCTTACCCGACGCTAAACCAATGGTCTGCACAACAACTTCAACCTCGGGTGCGGCGAATTTAGCGCCGTTGATTTCCAGAAATAAAGCCGCAAGAACAAACCCGGTTCGCTTATTCCCATCCACGAATGGATGACCCAGAATAATACCTGCAGCATAAGCTGCAGCGAGCTGAGTTAATTTTGCCTTGTTATATAAGACTAAATTCTGCGGACGAGACAACGCAGATACAAGACGGCCATGATCGCGAATACTAGCCTCGCCACCATAATCAGAAATCAAAATTCCGTGAATCGCCTGGCAGGCCTCCAGGCTTATCCATTTCGGTTCTTTCATTTCGCTAGTTCACCAAGGGCGTTACGATAACGTTTATTGAGCGCTTTAAAAACAGCTAGGTCATCAGCAAATCCAGGGTTATCCGCTGTTAGTTTAATCTCTTTTTTTCCGCCCGTACAATAAAGCGAATCGCCTTCTTCTACCCTCAATTCGTCCATAAACTCCTTGGGCAGAATAATACCTAAAGAATTACCAATTTTTCTTACTTTAATTTTTTTTGCCATAGTGATTATGTTATAACTGATGTTATAACATTAAAAAGCATTAGCTCAAGTGTAAATTACTGGTTTAAAAACCTCTGATAATATGACTAAAAACCTCCGTAGCACTGATTTGCCTAGTCGTAAGATCATTGAGGCCCGTAATAATGACCGGCCAATCTTGCGAATCTTCGGGCACTCTACCATGGGAACCCTTGAGTCGCTCACCCGATAATGGCGTGAGTTTTAATAATGCTCGGAGGCCTAAACGCTTCTTTAAAAGAAACCAGGCTACATTTAATAGAGGAAACTTGATTGTTGAATCAATCAGCAGCTCAGCTGGATCATAACCGGGCTTACGATGAATATCCACGGTCCGTGCATAATCGGGAGCCCGATCGTCGTCTAACCACCAGTAATAAGAGAACCAGGCGTTCTTTTTTGCGACGACGATAAAGTCGCCAGAGCGGTCGTGATTTATTCCAAGTTTCTTTTGCGCATCCTGGTCCAAAACTTTTTCAACTCCGTCAGTACTTTCTAAAATTTTTCTAACTTCGTCGAGCTTGCTACTGTCTTGGACAATCACGTGGGCAACCTGGTGATCAACTACGGCAAAGGCTTGAGAATTAAACGTGTCTAAAATTTCCACCCCCAACTCTTCTTTTATTCTGAGCAGTCCATGCTTTCTTAAAATACGGTTAAGCGGTATGTCGTGATTAACTTCGGTAATAGCGTACTCAGACACTATCATCACATCGACGCCTCTTTTCTCAAAGAACACAATCAAGTCACCCACTAGATTATCAATGTCCGACCTCGCCTGACGGGCCTCGACACTCCTCGGACCAAATCTCTGCAAATCATAATCGAGGTGAGGAAGATAAACTAAATTTAAATCGGGCTTCTGATTCTGCTCTATCCACTGAGCAGCATTAGCAATCCACTGCGATGAAGCTAAGCCGGCGGCGGGTCCCCAAAAGTTTTTAAAAGGAAATTCCCCGAGATCAGCCTTCAGAGAATTTTTGATTTCATAAGGATAGGTCGCTATATCAAAAACCTTCCCGCCATCCGCCAAATAATTAGGTCGTGGCGTGACCGAAATATCTGCCTGCGTGCCCATGTTGTACCACCAAAATAGATTAGCGATACGCAGCTTATGAGAGCGTTGATGTAATTTATCCCAAACCTTGGGGGCTTGAACGAGTCGATTGGACTGCTTCCAGAAATGGACTTCACTGAGCGCTCGATCGTACCATCCATTGCCAACAATTCCATGAACCGAGGCGCGTTCGCCGGTTAAATAATCTGATTGTGCAGTACAAGTAACTGCGGGAAATGCTGGAGAAATTTTTGCGGATGAGCCGCGCTTGGCAAATTGAGCAATACGTGGCATTTCGCCCGACTCCAAATCACGCGCAGAAAGGCCGACTACATTTAAGACAACACGGCGCATGACGATGAGAAGCGGTGACCGAGTTCCGCCGTAACTTTTTTAACCACCTCGCTCGACAAGCTATGAACATGGGTCGATTGCCCAATCACTGTGGGCAATATCAGGGTGAGTTGACCACCAAGATGCTCACGAAACTCTTCCAGTCCCTGCATGAGTGAGTCACCGTGGTTAATCTCTAACTCGGGTGTGTATAATTGAAAACCTAAGCGAACGAGTAAATCGATGACGCGTTCGGATTCTGATTTAGAAAATAGACCAAGTTCTCGAGCGCAGAGCACATCAACAGCCAAACCGATAGCGACGGCTTCACCGTGTGATAGTCGGTATTTCGATAAGGTCTCACACTTGTGAGCGACCCAGTGACCCAAATCAAGTGGGCGAGACGAACCAAGCTCAAACGGATCGCCTCCTTGGGTGATGTGTAGAGCATGCAGTTCGGCAGATCGACGAATACATGCGCTGATTAAAGTTAAGTTTCCCGCAGCCAACTCGCGTGAGTCTTTTTCTAGCGACTTGAAAAATTCAGGGTCTTTTAACAGGGCAACTTTGACGGCTTCAACTAAACCATCGCGCAGGTTTTTAGGACTAAGAGATTTCAGAAATGCGAAATCATTAATCACTGCATACGGCGGACTAAAAGTCCCTGTAAAATTCTTTTTCTGAAAAGCATTGATACCGTTTTTCACCCCCACTCCGGCGTCGGCCTGACTTAAGGTCGTTGAAGGCATACGAATTAAGCGCACGCCGCGATGGGCAATCGATGAAGCAAAGCCTGCGGCATCTAAGAGTGCACCGCCACCGATAACTAAAACATAGGAATGTCGGCAAATGGCATCCTCCTCAATCGCTGCAAGAACTGCATTCACTACGGTTTGGTCTTTTTTGCATTCCTCACCGCCCGTTAAAATAATTGGGGCTCGGGTTAACTTAATTTGATGAGCCTTAGCATATTCAATTAGTTCCGACACCACGGCGGGCGACGTAGCTACCAAGCCCGCATCAATAATCGGTAAAACTTTAGCGACGCCCACCAGCTCTTTCAAAATAGTATTTTTAACAGCAAAGGCATTCTCCGTGAAAAAGATTTGGTGGCGGTAAGATACCACAAATGAGAGATCGAGCCGGGAATTCATGAAAGCGTTACCTGCTTAGAGTGAAAGGTAGAGACACCCGAGGACAAGCCCAGTTCCACCTTTAAATCCAATCTATTACGTGGAAGGTATGAATTTACGTAGCCAAAGGGTCGCACCAAAACAAATGGGCGGGGCGAGTAGGGCCAGCCAAGCGACTTCCTTCACTTGTATCATCGGTTCCGTTCCACAGAATGGTGCTATCATTAATAAAACAACTCCACTCACAATGGAGTCTAAAAGTGAAAAGGCGGCGATGCGATCGGCGACTCGAGCGGAAATTCCTGCCGGTGCGGGGTGACGATAGTTAGAGAAACCTATCCAGATAGTATAGGTGATTACTGCGCCCAAACTCCAGTAAGTAAAACTTCCATAAACGAAGAGCGGTAGCGGTATTAAAAATAAAAGACGCTCAATCAAATAGGAATTTCTGTGTGGCGTGACTTCATATTTCGCCACCCAAGTAAGAGCGTAAGTATAAATTCCTAAAACTGCTGCATAAACATAAACGGTTGATGGTAACTCGTAGATGCCATGACAAGTTGCGACCACGAATCCTATAATCGGCAGTAAGGCTCTACATGCACCCATCACAACGGGAGCTAGTGGATTACCTTTATGGGCAACATCGTACCAAAGAATAAAAATAGTAAGTAGAAATGTTAATTTAAAAAATCTACCGGCGGAGAAAGCTGAAAGTGCTAATCCTAATAATAACATAATAGTGCCGACCCACTTTGCTTTTGAGCGAGAAATTAGCCCAGAAGGCAATGGACGCTCGGGGCGATTTTTACAATCCCACTCGTAATCAAAAACGTCATTCAGAATCATTCCGCCAACGTACAGTAACGAGATTCCTAATAATAATACAAAGAATGTGCCGCTCAGCACCGACGGCACTACCACCGTCGGAGTTTGGATGACAGCAGCCATGCCTAAAAGCCAGCCCGAGATAACATTAGACCAGACCGTGGGAAGATTGGAGCACCTTGTTAATACTAACCACTGTTTGAGATTCGCATTCATTAGGTAGGTCGTACTCCGTATTGGCTAAGCTCATTCAAAACCCAGCGATACTCCGCCACTACTTGATCAGTCACATCCATCGACCTCAAAGACGGCGGTAAAACCTCCCAAGTGTAAGTTTCGATTTCAAGTTCTTTAGCTCGGCCGGGCTGACGCATAATCACGCCCAGAATTTTTTGCAGAAAATCGGTAGTATTAGAAAAGTCTTTTTCAATCGGCATCGAATGAAGCGGCAGGTGAAAATGCACCCGCAGCTCATTAAGTTTTTTCAGCGCATGCATATCATTTAATGCGTCGGGAATATCTTTAAAGTAGATTAGATCTCCGTTACTGGCCTTACCAATACACTGGTGCAAATAGGTGGGCTCTTGCATAGCTGCTAGTCGCTCCAAGGCGGCCTCAGTGGGATTGAGCTTCAGAGCCGAACTTAAATGATACTTTAAAATAGGTGCGCCACCTACATTAAGTTTTTCTACCGATTGAGCTGCGTCTTCATACTGTAAGGCAAAGTGACAGGTATCATAACAAACGCCTAAAAAATTATCTACCAACCCGGGTGACGCCTCCTGCCCTCTCAGCTGATCAAAGAAATCAATCGTCTGCTGAGTATTTTCAAAATAACCCAATGGCTCAGGTTCGAGTGCTAATTGAATCGTGACGCCCGAGCGGTCACGCAAGCGCGCTAAATATTCAGCACTGTTTAATATATTTTTTTGTATTTCCTTTATTTGAGCCGACGAACGATTAAATTTTTTAAACGTAGCCGGCAATGTGCTGACTGTGCCAACGTGATTGAGCGGATTGAGAGCTGCTAATAGTTCAAAAAGTTTTTGGGTGTATTCGACGCGGCTGGGATCTGTCCAATCGGGTAAAAATACGGACTCTTTAACCGACTGACCATGAAACGCGCCGTAAGGAAAACCGTTAATTCCTGAAACGGTGCAGTTTTCATTTTCGAGCCATTCGCGAAAAGCGTTTAGGTTTTTTTTCTGACCTAATTCATGGGCAGCCGAATGACCCAATCTCAGCCCCACGGCATAAGGTTTACTGGGACAAACTTGGTGGCTGACCTTTAAAGTGTGCGCCTGAAGATTTGAAAAAGTTTCTAACCAGCCGTCACCTCGATGAACATTGGTGCAATACGCCAAAGAATGTCCCGAGGAAAGTTGCATCGGTTAAATTACCTCAGGCCGAATAAATTTCTTTGATTGAGAGAGGAACTGAACTGGATTTCCAAAAATTAAGTTATCGATGGCCTGAACGGAATGACCACGACGTTTCATTTCTAAAGCCGTCTTCGGTACGGAGAGTGGATCACTGTGACCCCAGTCACACGCACTATTAAGCCACACTCGCTGAGCGGAAATAGTTTCGACCATATCGATGGCCCGCTGCGGGCTGGCTTTAGATTCAGGATAAAGCGTGATACCTGCCCAGAATCCTTGATCGACTACTTCCTTGAATGTGTGCTCTTCCACGTGGTCTATAATCACACGACTGGGATCAATCTTCGGATTATTTTTGAGTGCGTCTATAATCAATCTCGTGCCCTTGCGTTTATCTTCAAGGTGGGGAGTGTGCACCAAAATCAGTTGATTGTGTTTTACAGCCAAGTCGATGTGCTCCTCTAAAATTTTAATTTCATTACGGGTATTTTTATTTAAACCGATTTCGCCAATTCCTAAAACATTCGGAGCATTTAAAAATTCAGGGATAAGCGCTAAAACCTCGCGGGCTAAGCCCATGTCATCCGACTCCTTAGGATTAATACAGAGCCAGGAGTAATGAGGGATTCCTAATTTTTGGGCGCGGGCGGGTTCGTGTTGCGTGAGTTGGCAGAAGTAATCGTAAAAGCCGTCCGCCGATTTACGATCAAAGCCTGCCCAAAAGGCGGGCTCACAAATCGCGGCGCATCCGGCCAAGGCCATTGCCTTATAATCATCAGTCGTTCGACTGACCATGTGTCCATGAGGCTCAATGTATCGCATGGGATTAGAGCTGAGGCCAAACTCCAGTTGCGGCTTTCGTGTCTGATTTTTCTAAAGGTTCAGTCGTGGGGTCGCTCCATTGATTTAATATTTCAGCCACGCGATTCTTATTACCTTCGTTTAAAACTTTTAAGGCGAGGCGAAGCCCGCGAATGCGATGGTCGTCGGAGCCCGCTGAGCGATCAACGCGGTCAAGGAAGGCAGCAAGGTCTAACAATTTTGCGCGCGCATCCATAAAATGTAAGTCGGCCACTTCTTTGCGCGTTGGAGAACTCATTTAGGCGTTGGGTTTTATCACGACGGCGGTACCGTAACAAATCACTTCGGTCGCACTCATCTTAACTTCAGACGCATCATAAGCAACTCCGACCACGGCATTTGCGCCAAGCGCTTGCGCGTGAGCGACCATGTGGTGATAAGCCGTTTGACGGGCCTGTTCGCACATCTCGGTCCACGCACCTATATTACCTCCGATAATATTTTTAAATCCTCCGAGTATACCTTGGGATATAGTCGGAGAGCGAACGATGATACCACGCACGATGCCCTTGTATTCGGTGATACTGTAACCTTCGACGGCAAAAGTAGTCGTTACGATGATGGCGGGTGGAAGTGGTGGCGGAGTCATGTTTTAAAGTAAAATTAAAAAAGAAGTTGCGGATAATGGGGAAACACAGGATCGCGCATTTCCGAGTTTATTAAAGAAGGCCAAACAAACAACTTACCTCCTAGGTTTTTAATTCCTTTATTAAAGTGAACATGTTCGCAAATCATGCGTCGACCGATCTTAAATGATCCATCCTGAGATGGCAGTGATTTTATTTTCGAGCCCAAGTAGGGATTGGGATTTTTTAAAATATAGTTCATCCGATAAATCCCCAGTCCACCAAATGCTGAGTCTACCTCAAAAGGCTTCTGGGATGGCGAAAATGAATGAACTCTCTTTTTAAAAGTTTGGTTAAAGGCCTCCTCGTCAGTGACTTCAGGATGAGCAGCTTTGTAATCCATTACTTCCTCCCAGGCGTCACCCGGACAATAGTCTTTGTGACGAAACGCCCAAACATCATAATAAGAGCCCAGTTGATTTGCAAAAACTGCAGCGGCCTGGGGATCAGAATCAATAAATTTAATCGCTTTATCGAGCTCGCTTATATCAACCGGCCAAGTCGCCATATCATCCATATCAATTAAAATGGCGTAGTCGTATTCTTTGAAATTTTGATGATTACGTAAACATTCCACATAAGCGTTTCGTAAAATTTCTAATTTAACCGTTCGCACGCCGACACCGTTCAATCCGTCAAAATTCAGTAAGGTAAAATTTGCCCGATTATTTCCCCACGCAGTGAGAATAGCCTTAGTATTGTCAGTGGAATCATTTTCGAGAAACAAGAAGGCCGACGAAGATGCCAGGGTGGCCATATTATCGATATTTCTTAGTGCCGCAGGCAGATGTTGGGCACAGTTTTGCGCCAAACCGATAAAAACAATTTTAGGCTTAGTTTCCATGAATCTATGAAATTGTTCTAAGCCCCTTAAATCTATTGGTCAAGCCACGCCCCCACGGAGAAGCTCTACTTGGAATCTTTTTGAAATTCTTCCGCCGTCCAAGGTGTTTTACGATCCGCATATTTTGCTTTAATCGCCTTAACCTCATCCTCGGTAACGACTGCGCCAGAGTTGCCAAATGAATTACTTACATAGGTGACTACATCAGCAATATCACCATCACTTAATCCGGCGACTGGCGGCATCATACTATTATAGGTGGTGCCTTTAACTGACACCGGACCAGTCATTCCATGTAAAATATTTCGTACGGCGACTGAAGGACCCATTGCAACCCACTCCGAGCCAGCTAACGGAGGAAATACGGGAGGAATGCCTAGGCCTGTCGGCTGGTGACAAGCAATACAGGTGCGGCTATAAACAGCCTGTCCGCGCTTCATCACTTCCGGTGATGGCGGATTCTTGTCTTCAGCATTAGCCATCACCGAAAGGGCCAGAAGAAAAGTGAGGCTTAAAACTTTGTGATTCATGATATAACCCAAAGAGTGAATTGCCGTTTTCACAAACCAATCCCGCAGTCTTATTTTAGAAATGCGGCGTTTTAATTCAGCGGCTAAGCGTGGCTTATAGCTAAATAGTACTTAAAATACTTGCGGCTCGGGCGATTTAGTTAAAAAATCCATTAAATTAAAGGTTTTAAAGAGTCACCTCTTGTATGAAAACGACATTTAACCCCGAACTCGCGCTGAAGAAAATAGATCTTAAAGGCGTGATAGGTATTTTTGATTATCTTCCCGGGGTCATGTTTTTTGCCAAAGATTTAGAGGGACGATTTATTATGGCCAACCAGGCGTTTGCAGCGCGCTTTGGTTTCAAAAATATTCAGGAAGTTTTAGGGAAGAACGACACCGACACCTGTTCCTCGCCCGAACTCATTTCGCACTATATCAAAAAAGATCGCGAAGTGATTGAATCAGGAAAACCGCAGTTGGGGATCATTGAATTGTTTCCTAATGAAAACGGAGAACATGTTTGGTACGAGACCACTAAAATTCCCCTGTGGGATACGGAGGGAAAAGTCTGCGGAGTTTGCGGAATTATTAAAAGTTACGAAGGCACCAAGGCCTCGATTGAGCCCTATTTACAGGTTGAACGTGCAGCTGAATGCATTAAGCAAAATCTAACCAATCGACTTGATATCGATAAAATTTCCAAACTCTCGGGACTTTCGGTGAGACAGTTTGAAAGAAAATTTCGCAAGGCCTATCAGGTAAGTCCGCGCGGCTATTTAGTACGCATGAGAGTGGCGGCAGCGTCAGATTTATTAAAAAATACTGACTTAAGGCCTTCGGAAATCGCTGAAAAAACAGGGTTTTACGACGCGAGCGACTTTTCCAGAAAATTCAAAGCCGCGATGAAACTCAGCCCCACGGAATATCGAAGACAGCAAATGATTGAAAATAAAGGGGGATAAATCGGAGGGCTGGCTAACCCGCTCGACAGAGAAAATATTTTCCTTATTAGTAACTGCGTACCCCTACCCTAACTATGAACACATCAAAAAAATATAATCCTCAACGATTACTCTGGGCTGGCTTTTTTGCCATCTTGGCTGCTGGCGCTGGTTTTGCTATTCGCGGCGGAATTTTTGGAGCGTGGGCCGCTGAATACGGCTTCACCGCAACACAACTCGGTGCCATTGGTGGTGCTGGTTTTTCAGGATTCTGTTTCGGTATCATCATTGGTGGCCTACTCGTTGATCGACTGGGCTACGGTAAATTAGTCGCCCTCGCATTTATCGGTCATATTATTTCTGCAGTGGTAACATTTGGAGCTACCGATGCTTCCAACGCTTACAGTTTCCTTTATTGGGGAATGTTTATTTTTGCTTATGCCAATGGCACTCTCGAAGCTGTCGCTAACCCTCTCATCGCAACCCTGTTCCCAGAAAAACGCGCACACTATTTAAATATTCTGCACGCTTCTTGGCCACTCGGCATGGTCGTCGGCGCACTCGCTACTTATATCCTCGGATCACTTCTGCATATCGGTTGGAAGGGACAACTCGCTTTCTACCTCGTGCCAACCGTTGGCTACGCATTACTCTTCTGGAACCAAAACTTCCCTAAATCTGAAGCCGCAGAAAAAGGTGCTGACTTGGGCGAAATGACGAGAGACGTCGGTATTCTAGGCGGCGCAGTTATCTGCTACTTATTAACTTTATTTTTCCGAAATGCAATCGGCCTAGATTCAGCAACGTCTGTGACGGTAGGCGCACTGCTCCTTGTGGCGGTTGCTATGATTAGTCGTCATAGTAAAAAACTGGCTTTAGAAAGTATTGCCGTTTTGGCGGTATGCACACTGATTGCCCTCCAAGCGCAAATCACCTTCGGACTCTCAAATACCGCAGGGCTGGCCATCACCATCGCATTAGTTTTAGGCCTCGGTATTACAATGAACTGGGCCCTTGGATCATTCCTGCTCTTTGTCCTTTTCGTTACTCACGCCCTTGTCGGCGCAGTTGAATTAGGAACTGATGGTTGGATTGAATCTATCACCGGAAATCTTTTTACAGCTGAACAGGGTAAATTTTTACTCATCTGGACCTCAGCAATTATGTTCGGATTAAGATTCTGCGTGGATCTCATTGAGAAGCGCTTAGGTCTTTCGCCGATTGGACTTCTCTTTGTCTCGGCAATCACTGCGTTCATTGGACTTCGACTGGCCAGCGGCATGGAGAGTTTCGCTGTCGCCCTTATCGCGCTAGGAATCTATGCATTCGGTAAAACCTTCTTCTGGCCAACCATGCTAGCCGTTGTCGGTGATCGCTTCCCGCGCTCAGGTGCCGTGGCGATGTCCATCTTGGGTGGAATTGGAATGCTCTCCGCCGGACTCGTGGGCGGTCCCGGCTTAGGCTACGCGAAAGATCGCTACACAGCCGAAGCACTCAGTAAAGATGCCCCTGCCGTTTATGAATCCGCTAAAGCATCAACCGTTTCTAATTATCTATTCTTAAAACCGGTCACCGCGGTTGATGGAGCTAAATTAGAAGCCGCGAAACAAGCCGGCGAAAAAGGCACCCCGGATCAAAAAGCTATCGTGAAAGCTAATCAGCAAGGCGATCGTGCCACTCTCAAAGCGGATTCTTATATCCCGCTCAGCATGGCGATTATCTATTTACTGCTACTCTTCTACTTCAAACAAATCGGTGGATACCGTGCGCTCAAAATTGATGAGCAAAGTTAGCGAGTAGTTATTTATTCCTACAAAAAAGGGCAGCCATTGGGCTGCCCTTTTTTATGAACACTAACTCGGGGTTATTGACGAGGTGTTAAGATTACCGAACGGAGTCTCATTAACTCTTTACCGGTAATCGTCTCAGTCAGAACTTGGACATTCAGTTCACCAGGCTCCACGGTTACGGTGCCGAGATTTACTTCTACAGCTTCGCCCATTTTTGTGACTTCTCCTTTGAGTTTCTGATTTCCGATTTCCACAACATAGGTACCGCCGAAGCTATCGGTGTTTTTCTTGATCACAGTTCCGCCATCAGTCTCAACCTTTTTGTCGGCAACGGGTGCGTCATAGCTGACAACGACATCAAACGTTGTCTTTTGGTTTAGGCGAGAGGCCCACTTAACGCCGCACTCTTTCGACTTCCAATCGGTTACATTCATTGAAATGATTTGGCCACGATTAAGTCTCCAACCAGCTTTATCGGTCTTACCTAATAATTCCGCTGAGAAAACACTGAGCTTATTAGGAAGGTTATTTTGTAGGAGAAAAGCTGCATCGCCAGTAGGCGCAGCCTTACACTTAACTAAAATAACCGTG
The DNA here is from genome assembly GCA_903840235.1 of uncultured Opitutia bacterium. Taxonomy (GTDB): domain Bacteria; phylum Verrucomicrobiota; class Verrucomicrobiia; order Opitutales; family UBA953; genus UBA953. The sequence continues at coordinate 17,951 of CAIMFE010000192.1, forward strand.
TCAGATTGATCAGGCATATCTTTTGGAATATCGATTTCTAAATCGAGACCGATGCGTTTGATGGATAATTGTTTGTCTCGGTTTGATAAAAGAACAGCGCTTTCAACATCAGCCTTTAATCCGCCGACGACTAATTTTCCGTCCTTCGGCCAATCGAAGACGTGAAGGTAAAGGTTGTTTCCTTTTAGAGTAGAATCACCCCAGGCCTGACGCATGAGAGGAGTGCGGACCGTTCCGCGAATCGATTCACCGTTCACATCCCACCACTTACCGATTTCGCTAAGTATGGCTAAATCCTCGGGCGCCATTTTTCCAGTGCCCATCGGGCCAATATTTAAGAGAAGATTTCCACCCTTAGCCGCAGCCTTAGCTAGAATATGAATGAAGTGTGCGGGAGACTTATGGGTCTTATCTAACTTGTGATATCCATAAGAATTATTGGTGGTTGGAATTGCTTCCCAGTCTTTCGCTTCAGGCTGAGTCATTGGACCAAACTCCACCGGACAATCAGGAGTCGAAAGGTAATCACCGTAGAGTGCTCCAGCCACACGTCCGTTAATGATTAAATTAGGATCCTGCTTACGGAGGTAAGCTAAAATTTCTTCGTTAAGTTCTTTAGGATTATGGTGTGGCGTGTCTCCCCAGAAAAGTGCGGGATGATAATTTTTGATAAGCTCTTTGATTTGTGGGAAAACTTTTTTCTCTACAACAGCTTTGCGACGCTCTGGGCCGTTGGGCTCGGGATAACGAGGGTCACCTGAAATCGACCAGTCTTGAGCATGCGAATAATAGAAGCCGAGTTTTACTCCGTACTTATCGCACGCTGCTTTGAGTTCCTTCATCGGGTCTCGACCAAACTTACTCGTCTTTACGACATTATAGTCATCAACCTTCGAATCAAACATCGCGACACCATCGTGGTGCATGGAGGTGATCACAATATACTGCATGCCTGTGGCTTTGACTGTCCTTACCCATTCATCCGCATTAAACTCTACAGGATTAAAAGGCTTCACTACTTTTTCTAAATACTCTTCGCGATTAATTTTCATAATGCGCTGTAAGTGCTCAGCATAGCCTTCCACTTTCTGACCCTTCCACTCACCGCCAAAGCCGGAATAGACTCCCCAGTGGATGAACATACCAAACTTCGCCTCTCTCCACCATGCGAGGCGAGCATCCTTATTTGGATCCTCCGCCGAAGGAGTAATTTTAGCGGGTGCCGCGGGGGTGGTTTGCGCACGGATCTTCCAACTAGGGAAGATGGATAATACAGCGGTGATAATAAGCAGGGGTAATCGCATAGAGTTTTAGATTCGGAACCTGGGGATTGGTTCCAATATTTAGATTAATTTTCAATTTCATCAGTATGAGCACAAGGTTTCTTTTCCCGTCATATATGAAGTTGAGGGGACATGGGGAGATACAATTTCATGCACTACCCCGTGTCACCTTTACTCGTGCCCACTTGTCCCTTAAATTTTTCTGGCGGAGGGGAAGGGATTCGAACCCCCGGTACCTTGCGGTACATCTGATTTCGAATCAGACGCAATCGACCACTCTGCCACCCCTCCAAACCAGTACAATTGAGGAAGTCTGATGCCGTGATGTGGGCAAGCGGAAAGTGGATAATCTCTCGTCCCCTCCCACCCTGCACACACTAATTCCAACCAATCAGACTAAAAGCCGATTGAATTTCTGGAACCTTGTTTAGTAATCGTCTTCTCTTCTTCCCAGACCGCGAGTCCGGTTTTAACTTCGGTTAAGGAGAGTTGGAAAATATAGGACGCTTGTTGGACGCCCCTTGCTGATGCACGGTTCTCCAAAATTTTTCCTGAGAGCGTGTAATCAGGAAGAAGTGGCTTGGCTGATTCACCGGTGACTGCGGCCTGACTTTTACGCGCTTCAGCAGCAGCTTGATCTTCGGGGCCACCGAAACCAATCGCTTTAGCTACGCGGACTTTTCCACTCTTGGTTAATGAAACTGTCATCTTCTTAACTAACTGGCTGGTATCAAAATTACTTCCGGTATCGTTGGTAACACGACCCACCATTAAAATAGGAGATCCGTCAGGACGCTTCGCACCCACAAATGCGGGGGAATCATATAAGGACTTCAACATCATGTCCGCTGCGAGGGCGAAGTCCTGAACGTTCACAGCATCTAAGCTCACGATACCACTGCCGTCATTGGCTTCGATATAACCTGCGTCGCGGGGGGACGAACAACCAGCGAGAGATAAGAGTGCTGCGGAGAGGAGTAATTTTTTCATGGGTTTAGAATAATTTTGTGAAGGGAAAGTGGACCGCCTTTAGCCGGCGTTTTACAATATAATATTAAAGACTTTGCGTTAGGAACTGTAAATGAGATAGGCGGACGAGCGAGGCTATTTTGAATATTTAATTTCTCCGAAACGGGAACCACCAGTCTCACCATACTGATATTCTTAGGCAAAGTTGCCCAATTTCTAAGATCGGCCTGTGCTGACTGCGTCGTATAGGCATTAGTAGTAATGATTGTCGCTAAGTAAAGAAACCCAGCAGCTTGTGAATTATTACGACGATTATTTTCCTCGGCAGCTTTATTGGCAACATAGGCAGCGATTCCTTTAATGGTCGCCGAGGCCACCGCGCGAGTCTTCACAATGGGGAGTTCGTCATTGAATTCTCTAGCAACCATTCCATCTACACTCGCTAGCAGTGCAGGATTATAAGTTTCTGTTTTATACTTTATCGCTAGTGTATCTTGATTAGGCACGGGCGAGATTTTCGGAAAAGCCACGCTCACGATAGGCGCATTGCGGTCAATGATGATGAGAGGTAACTGAAATTTGTGTTCAGTCCATACCGGGGCTTCGCCCGTTTCGTGCACCACGTAAATAATACATTTACCATCGACTGCGGGTCGACTGCCCGATGTGGCTGCCCAAATAGCATCTTCCTTAATAGATGGATTTTGCGGAGCTAACGCTTGCGCGCGCTCGAGCGACTTCCGCGCTTTTTCAACATCCTCAATTCCTTGTGCGGTGTGTAAAAAGAAAACTCCATGCAGCCACACTGAAAGAGGATTCATGTAATCCTGATAAATAGGAAGTCCTACGAAATCCGCTATTGCCTGCGAGGTCGCCGAGTAAACTTCTGAACTTCTAACAACCCCACCGGCACTAGAATTGCTGGCGTCAACATTACCCATCTCCTCTCGGGCGATGCGTTCTTTTTCTGCGACCATGCGCTTGGCATCTTCTTGTCTAAACAGTGCACGATTCAATGCCACACGCGCTTTAGCTTGGTCACCTAGTTCTAAATAATTCAAAGCCCGATAGGTGGCGGTCATAATGCGGTCGTAGGATCGACCGCGATAAGGCAACGCATACGGATTGGAAAACGCCGAGATACTTTCCGCACTTAAAGAAACTTCTGCGCTAGCATCGTAGCTCTGATATAAATTTTCAACTGCTTCGAACATATCAACACTCTCTTTAATTTTTCCGGCCTCACGTTGTACATTTGCCAACTGTAATTTTAAAACCACTTCATTTTCTGGGGTGGCCTGAGCGACGAGCGATTGGGCCTCAATTAAGGAATTAGCATAGTCTCCCGAAGAATAAAGTGCCTGAAAATTTTTAGCCGACTCGGTGTAATTTGAGGCACAACCTGTTAGAAGCATTACTAAAAGTAGCCAGAGTCCACCATTACGAACAATTTGTGTATCGTGTGAGGGTGCCAATTGGGATTTAGAGTAATCCACACAAACAGACTAGCCCTTCCATAATTGTTAATAAACCTTAAAGATATTAGTTCTAGCCGATTTCAGGTAAAGGATAGACAATTTTACTCGAAACCTAAAACTGTATCAGGTGTTGTATTGATGTAAGCCGACCGATGATTTTACCCCACTTTAAATTAACTCTCCTTGTTCTTGGATTCGCACTAATTGCACCATTGAGCCGGGCCGATGTTGACCTTCAGAGCCTTGTCACCCGCTCCCCCTTCGGCGAAGGAAAGACTGGTGCAGGTGGCGAACGCGCAGGGTCTTTAGAGTTCCGCGGTTACTACGTCGATAACGGTATAACTTACTTCAGTATTTATAATCCGTCCTCCAAGTCATCGGTGTGGGTCACCCAAGGCGAAACCTCCACCACTCCCTTTGCCGTATCTGTCAAAAATTTTGATCCCGATAAAAATGCGGTAACCCTGGAGTCCAATGGCCAATCGATGAACCTCTTGCTTCATGAACCTGTAATTGTGAAAATGGATTTACCAGCGACACCCGCCGCCGCACCCGCTAATAATAATGGCGCAGCTCCAACAACACCCACCGCAGTCATTGGCTCAGCTAATGCCGGACAAGCAGCCACCGGCGAACAGGCCCAAAACTTTAAGGATACAATACGTCAACGCTGGCAAGATCGCCAAAATCAGAACAATGGAAATGAGAATGGTAAAAACAAAGGCAATAAAGCAGCTGAGACCACAACCACCACAGAAAATACCAACGCCGCAAAGAAAGGGCAGAAAAACAAAGTAAATTAATTTATGAATACTAATAAAAATCATCTCACTCAAATTCAGCGCGCTCGTCGCGGTTTTACGTTACTCGAAATTCTCATCGCCGTGGCCATCGTTGGCATGCTCGTGGGGCTCGCGGTAACCAACACGGATAAAATTCTCGGGCAAAGTCAGGAAGGCGTCGCCAAACTTTTCGTGAATGAGTCACTCAAAACCTCTCTGGTGCGTTATCGCATCGACTTAGGCGATTACCCTTCAACCGACGAAGGCATCAAAGCACTCATCACCGCACCCGAAGGTAAAGCCGATCGCTGGCGCGGACCCTACATGGACGCCAAAGGTGGAAACCTACCCGTCGATCCCTGGGGACAGGCGTATCAATATCGCTACCCCGGAACACGTAATACTGAATCGTTTGATTTATTTTCCACGGGACGCGATAAAGCTGCAGATACTCCTGACGATATTGGAAATTGGTGAGCAAGGGATCCACTCATTCACGGGGCGCTTTCACTCTCCTAGAAACACTTTTAGTTTTAGGTTTAATCAGCATGCTCGCCGCTGTGCTTATCGGTGGCTCAGCCTCATTATTAAAAGGCACCTCGCGTGAAGACCCCGAGGACGCCCTCCTCGCTCTTCTCCAAACAGTCCGACGCGAAGCGGTCGCTCAAGGAACTACCGTCATTTTAAAAACTGTACCCGACGAAGATGATCCCGATATCACTCACTATACTTGGGGTGAAAATAAAATAGAGAAGATGCCAATCTTGGCAGGCGTTAAAGTAAAAATTGTTGGGCCTGCAGTGAACGCAGCTATTATTCTCGGCGGAGAAATGGAAGAGTTACCTCTCGCTCAAATAAAATTTTATCCGGATGGAACCTGTGATCGGTTTCGTCTAGAAATTAATCGTAACGAGGCGCGACGCGTTCTGCCGATTGACCACCTCACCTGCGCACCCCTGCCGGCCGAAAAAACCAGATGAGGAAAAACGCTTTCACCCTGATTGAGGTTTTAGTGGCGCTCGCCATTTTTGCACTGGCTGCGGTAGGATTAGGCTCCGCCTACTCGAATGTTTTACTCAGCAGAATGGCCCTGAAAGAAAAAGGCGTGGGCGAAGAAGACTTTGCTCGGTGTCGCGCGGCGATGCTCGAGACCGCTAATTTTGCAGATATCGAAAAAGGTGGGGACGTTTATTTACCCGACGACCGCATGGCGCGATGGAAGGGTAAAATTGAGCCAACCACGGTCGCTGATTTATTTTGGGTAACTATCACCGTTGAAATACAAACTACCGCCGGGGGACCTTACGGAACTCCACGCGAACAGAGTCAGTGGATTCTCCGTCCCACTTGGTCCGTGGAAAGTGAGCGCGCCAAACTTCTCGCTGATGCGAAAGAACGACTTTTAAAAACCCGCGGGTACGATGAGGAGACCGGCGGAGGCACTTCCTTTATCAGCAAAGCCTCTACCAAAAACAACCAGGGTAATAATAACCAAAATAATAATTCTAATAAAAAACCTGATAATAATTCGGGAAATAAGCCCGATCCGACCAAAAACACCGGAGGAAAAACTCCCGTCATTCAATGATGACCTCGGCGACAATCAAAAAAGGGTTCACGCTCTTGGAAACCTTAGTTTCTCTTGTGCTCTTGGGCATACTCTTGGTTACCTTGAATACTTTCTTATTCTCGATGAGTGAGCTGTGGGGCGGAGGCAGAGACCAAAGATTGTTCGATCAACATGTTCGGGCCGCCACACGCATTCTCAAAGAAACTCTAAATCAAACGACCATTGGACCGGGCGCCCTGGGTTGTACGATTAAAGATATTACCGACGTCGATGGAGTCGTCGCACCCCGAATTACTTTTCTACTGACTGATGCCGGACGTCTAGCCGATTGGCCGGAGGCCCCTTTACCCGATGTTGATTTTTCACTCTTCGTGAACCCCGAACGCGGATTAATCCTGCAATGGCAATCACGTCTAGAAATCGAGCGAGATTTAAACGATATCCATGAAACCGTCATGTCGCCTTTTGTGACTTCTATCGCGTACGACTATTTCGATGGTGATCTTAAAAAATGGAAATGTGAAGAGGCCCCGATTCGGGATACTTCAGGCAGTGCCTATCTGCAACCCGCACGATTGCGCATTCGTTATGCACACGGAAATTTCAAAACTGAAACAGTGATTGATATCCCCATTCGCCGTCGGGGGGCAAGCCGTCCATGAAACCAAAAACCCGTAAAGGCTCCGTCATTATTGTTGTTTTAGTGTTAATCACTCTAGCCTCGCTCCTGCTTGCAAGATTTATGGAGGACAACTCCTTGGAGCTTTCCATGTCGATGCGCGAAGTAGACCGACAAAGATTGCGGGTTGATGCGATGTCCGAAATGGAATTGGCGCTCGGAGTGATTAATGAAATCCGCGCCATCGATTTAAATAAAGTCCACGCACCTAGCCAAGGCTTTGCAGACCCTCACGCCTACATTGGCATTCCGCCCCGCGAGGGCTTAGAAGTCAGTTTTGTGTACGAAGATGAAAGCAGTAAGTTGCCGCTAGCGAGTATGGATAAAAATGGATTAATCCAATTACTCTATGCACTGGGACTAGAACAACGGGATGCCGAACGCGTTTCGGATGCGTTGGTTGCGTGGACTAATAAAAAATATGAATCTATCGAAGAAGAAGCGACGGATGCCGCCTACCAACGGGCTAAACTTTCTTTCAAGCCAGCGCGTCGCCCTTTGCGATCGTTTGAGGAACTCCGAACCGTGGGAGTCGTTAAAGATTTCTTCTTTGACGAAAAAGGTAACGAAACTCCCCTGCTTACTTCGTTTAAGGAATGTGTGAGTTTGTATACATTCAGTGATACTAATATTAATACGGCGCCCGACGCTCTGCTTTATGCTCAAGGACTCGATGAACGTCAGGTTGCGTTAATTCGGGAGAAACAAGCCAACATGAAGCAGAATATTGCCGGCAGTCCTCCCTATTTTCGGGTCACGCGCGAAGTACGAACTTTAATTGGAGGCAACGCACCACTCAAAGGGTTCGACGACGAAATTCACCTGATGTGGATTCGCGTGACGGTTAAAGAAGGACAGGCCAAGTGTCGGGTGAATGCACTGGTTTCCATTCGTGATGACGTAACTTATGCGGGCCCCGTGGAAGACCCTAGTACGGTCACCGCGATGGATGCTAAAAGCACCACGGGGGCACGAACCTTTACCTCAAATACAAAATCCTCCACGGCCACTGATGGTACGGCCTCAAATAATTCATCGGGAACCTCGACAACCTCCAGCGGGTCTACTTTATCAAGACGCAACACTTTCATCACCCCCGGCGTCATCCTCGGCACTGCCAGTAGTGTCTCACTGGGAGGACGCACGACCGCCCAAACCATCAACTACCCTTTTAGAATTCTTGCCTGGTCCGAAGACAATGGACCTCCACCCACCGCAAAACAATGAGTTCACTTTTTTCCAAAAATCGCGCGTCCGCCGCGCTTCTCCCAGGAAATCGTTTTTTCGTTCGTTTAATTGAATTGGAACCCGACAATATCGCTAGCCAAGTTTCTCTAGCGATTGAGACTGTATCTCCCTTCCCATCCGAGCAAATGTTGATGGGCTACATAACCAGCAACGATAATAAATGGGCTTTAGCCTATGCGGCTCATCGTCGACGTTTTACCGCTGAAGAAAGTTTTGCATGGCCCGATGACTGCCAAGTAATTCCGGAATTTTTAGCTTTGCTCGGTCAACGACCCGAGAAAGGTGGAATTTTAATTCATGAAGGCACTAATCTTTTAACCGCGCTGGCGTGGAATGAAAACCAGCCCCTACCTAAGTGTGTTCTAGTAGTAGATAAAAAAGATAGCAGCGTAGATCTCTTAACCAAAGAAATCATCGAGCGCACGGGGCTGCCCACCAGCACACCCGTCGTGCATACCACAGGTGAATTTACCAGTGCACGAAACGATTCACTATTAATTTTGAATTGTGATGATGGTAAGCCCTTCCAACTTTCCAGTAATCAATTAGATAATGCAGATATTCGTGACGCTGATTTTTTAAGTACGCGAAGAAAGAAAGAACGGGTTAACAAACTATTATGGAACACCGCGCGCGTCGCCCTAGGCGTTATTATCTTATCATTTATTTTTGAAGTCTCTGCATTTCTTATTAACTGGAGATCCAATAATCTCCGTCTCATCAACGAAAGCCGGCAGTCTGCAGTTCAAGAAATTGAGTCAGCCCAAGCCATCTCCGCACGCATCACAGAGATGAATACTAAAGCTCCGCTGCCGCTCGAAATGCTAGCCGTGGCAAATGAACATCGTCCACCCACCGTCGATTTCCAACGCGTGAATTGTAAAAATAATACTCAACTTGAAATCGAAGCACGCACCACTAACGCGAGTGATGTTTATGCTTTTGAAAAATCTCTCAAAGAAACGCCGGGGGTCACTTTTGTGGCGACCAAAGATATGCGGGCCCGGGATAACTTTACGACATTTAGCGTCACCATCACCTTTAAGCCCGAAACCCTCCGCAAAGGAGTTAGTAATAAATGAAGCATTTCTTTTTCAGTCTCCAAACTCGTGAGCGCATTATGGCCCTCTTGGCCTTGGTCATCGGTGCAATCATCTGGTCAACGGCTTCATGGTCGCGCGTTAATTCGGGATGGGATGCGTGGCGGGCCTTAGAAAACGAAAATCAAATTCAACAAACGTGGTTAAAGAACGAGCCCGCTATTCGTCAGAATGCAGCCAAAGCGATCCAAGGACTAGAAGCAGGTCGCGGTTACAATGATTCGCAATTGGTTGCCGAAGTAATCGCCGCCACCAAAGAAGTTGGTCTCAATGCCACCACCGAAACACCGAAGACCCAGAAGGCTGGCAAGTTCGCCCTTCACACGATGCAACTGAGCTGTCGACGCACTGATATGGCGACCGTGGTTAAGTTCTACGAAAACCTCCGCCCGCGCGCGCCCTACCTTTCTATTAGTTCGTTTAGTTTGCAGTCTGATCGTGGAAATTCAGGTACCGTTACGATGACCGTGCAAATAACGGCCTTGGAACTTATTAATACTAAGTAAGTTTAGAAGCGGAAGCTAGCGCTGACTTCGAATACCGCGGCGACAATCGCAAAAGCGATGAACGCAACGAATGAGAAAGCGGCGATTAAAACGCTCGCTGAAATGGTTTGGGAAATCGCTCCGAGCCAGCGATCCAACTCCGCGCGATAAGACCGAGCAATATCACGCAGGCCTGGCGCTAAATTACCAGTCTGCTCCGCTACCGCCACACGATCTAATAAGAGTCG
>CAIMFE010000193.1 GCA_903840235.1 uncultured Opitutia bacterium
ACTTGGGCGATTGATAATATCGGAAGAATTGAAAGATTCGTCCGCGAAGAATTAAATGAGTGGCGCAAAAGATTTAAACTCGTGGGAGAAGATTCTCTCAATATTTTCCGCAACGAACAATTACAGGTTGCCATCGACGCCCAAGCTAACGCGGGCAATGACAAGAAGTCATTCCGTTTGAGCTGGAGTCTTAAGGCGGGTAGTCACCCCTTGCTCGAACACGAGCAAAAATTATTATTAAAAGCGGGTGGTCGCCCCGTGATTTTACCTGGCAAAGGTGTGGTGGCTTACAACGCATCGGTCGCGGATTTTTCAGAAGACTGGAAAAGCAAGGACGGCGAAGTCCCGCGCTACTTACTGCTTTCACTCTTCGATCACCCTGCAGTCGGCACGTTAAAGTTGAACGATGATTTGAAGGAATGGAAAGACCGTCTGCTGCAAGAGCCCCCACAACCTGAAGGCTTGCCGACTTATTTACGTCCCTATCAAGCCAAGGGTGTCGCATGGCTGGGTCGACTCTGCGACTTGGGCTCGCATCCATTACTGGCCGATGAAATGGGCCTAGGTAAGACCGTTCAGGTGTTGGCCTTGTTGGCTTCGCGGCCCGCTGGTGACCGCTCTTTGATTGTCTGCCCAGCCAGTGTGATTCCCGTTTGGATTGGTGAAATTAAACGTTTCCATCCCGAACTCTCGGCTGGTGTCGCCGTCTTAACTGCGGAGGACGATTTTGCTAAAAACCCCAAAGCCAAACTCTGGATCTCAAGTTACACGCAACTTCGTCGTCACGCTGATCTCTTAGAAAAAACAGAATTCGGTTACGTGGTACTCGATGAAGCCCAAGCGATTAAAAATCCTGAAGCGAAAACTACCCAGACTTGCCTAAGTGTTAAAGCACTCCATCGCATCGCCATTACCGGAACGCCTCTGGAGAATCGTCTCACCGATTTATGGACTATCTTCCGCTTCCTGATGCCGGGTCTTTTAGGAAAGCGTGCGCAATTTGAAAAATTCATGCTCCGCGATGAATCCGCCGCGCATGTTAAAGTGCGACGTCAGGTCTCACCGTTTATTCTGCGCAGATTAAAGCGTCACGTGGCTTCCGATATTCCACCGAAACAGGAAGTCGTCTTGCCTTGTCCGCTCACGCACGAACAACGTGCGCTCTACCAGCACTTAACGCAGGGCAGTGGCTTGTCGGGAGATTTGGCTACCGTTTTATCGAGAGATTCCGCTTCATTCTTAACCCTCTTAATGCGCCTACGTCAGGTCTGTTGCGACCCAGGTTTATTGCCCGAGAATGCCCATGCCCACTCGACGCATTCAGGTAAAATAACTCTTCTGATTTCCAAATTATCAGAAATTGCGGCCAACGGTTCCAAGGCAGTTGTCTTCTCGCAATTCGTTACATTACTGAATCGTGTGAAAGCGAGCCTCGGTAGGGATTTACCGAATCTTCCGATTTTTGAATTAACAGGTGAAACCAAAGATCGTTCATCACCGGTTGAAAACTTTAAAGAGACTAAAGGACCTGCTGTATTCTTAGCTTCACTTAAAGCGGGTGGTACGGGTATCACACTCAATACGGCTGAATATGTTTTCTTAATGGATCCCTGGTGGAATCCTGCGGTGGAAAGTCAGGCCGTCGACCGCGTTCACCGTATTGGTCAAAAGAATCACGTGATGATTTATCGGATGATTGCCCCAGGTACGGTGGAATCACGCATTGAAGACCTTAAACAAAGTAAGCGTGAATTATTCTCCGCAATCGTCGGTGATATTCCTGATATGACTGATTGGACACGTCACTTCTCGTCGCTCGAATCTTTAATTCGTCTGAGTGATACACCGGCAGCGACCGCCTCGGCAGAAATTTCTGACGACGGCGAAGATAAGCCCTAATTACTTAGCGATTAAGTCGTATTCTTCGGCGCCGGTTACAGTCACCTCGGCGAACTCACCCACATTGAATTTCTTGGGAATCTTCACGATACCATCGATGTCCATGGCGTCACCTTCGCTGCGACCGACACCTGGTTTTTCAACGAGTACACGAATTTTACGACCGACAAAGCGTTCGCCACGTTCTTTGGAAAGGCGTTGTAAGAGAGTCATCGCACGGGCGTAACGATCCTCTTTTACTTCTTGTGATAAGTGTCCCTCCATTTTCGCAGCCTTCGTTCCTTCTTCTTGCGAATATTTAAAGATACCTACGCGATCGAATTGTGTGTCTTCGAGGAACTTGAGTAGTTCAGTAAAATCTTCTTCGGTTTCGCCGGGGAAGCCGACAATGAAAGTCGTGCGAATCGCCATGTGCGGTGCACCTTGACGCATTCTCTTAATTAAATCGCGAATATAATCTCCGCTCGTTTCACGCTGCATGGCGGTTAACATTCTATCCGAAATATGTTGTAAGGGAATGTCGACGTAACGAGCGACGTGTTTCGACTTCGCGATGGTCTCGATGAGTTCATCGCTCCAGTGAGCTGGATGAGTGTAAAGTAAACGCACCCAGAAATCGCCTTCGATGGTATCGAGTTCTCGGAGCAACGAGGCTAATGATTCACCTTTGGAGGAGTCCACTTTACTCCGTGGATTGGGTCTTTCTTCGGACCAGCGATCCATGCCGAAGTAGGTCGTATCTTGGGAAATTAAATTAAGTTCTTTGACACCTTCGCTCACGAGTTTCTGCGCTTCTTTAACGACTGACTCGACGGTGCGACTACGATGACGTCCGCGAATGCGTGGAATAATACAAAACGTACAAGGGTGATTACAGCCTTCGGCGATTTTAATATAGGCCGAGTGTTTAGGGGTGAGACGAAAACGGGGTGTATCGTAATCAGGAATAAAAGTAGTAACCTTAGACACGAACTCAGTCATGCCAGCCAGACCGCCCATGACTTTTTCAATCACGGGTACGATGTTTGTCACTTGATCAAGTCCGATAAAGGCATCGACCTTCGGTAACTCAACTCGGCCTTTGATTCCTTCGACGACGGGTAGGGCACCTTGGTAGCGTTGTGACATGCAACCTGCGACAATGAGCTTTTGATTTTTCTTACGGGCGGTTGCTTTACCGTCACTCATTTCGTAAATCGCTTCTAATGCTTCGTGTTTTGAGGCGTCGATAAATGAACATGTATTCACGATGACCACGTCAGCTTCGGCGGCATTGCTGGTCATAGACATCCCGGCCTTGGCGAGGTGACCAATCATGATTTCAGAATCGATGAGATTCTTGGCGCAACCGAGCGATACGAGTCCTACTTTTACAGACATTCTGACACAAAGACCAAAGATTTAGGAGAAAGCAACCTTGTAGCCGATTTAGAGGCTTAACCAGGCTTCGGCAGGGATTTCTTGGGGTCTGGCTTGTGAGGTAAGACCGAATTCCGACAAACGCTCTAGCCAGCGAACGACATCGGCTTGATCGGGAAAAAGCTTCTTGGCTGATGAACCGACCTGCTTGCGCCGCTGCGTAAACAATCCACGCGCCACTTCTTTGGCTCTCGCACTTAATCGGCGAGGATTATCTCTTCGACGTAAAACTAAAAGACACGAGTCAACTTTCGGTGGAGGATTGAAGGACTGACTAGGGACTGGATGAACTTTAATTTTTTCGAAAGCTAATGCGACTTGGATGGTAACAGCGGACCAATGGGCGGTACCCACATCGGCCGTTAATCTTTCCGCCGCTTCACGTTGTAACATTAATACCATAATCGATGGATGGGGCCCGCCGCAGATTGCATCAATCCAAGGTGTCGAAATAGCGTAGGGAAGATTCGCTACGACTTTGAACGATCCATCTTCTCGATTTTGTAAATCAGCGAAAGGCTTATCGACAGCATCACCTTCAATGAGAAAAAAAGTTTTTGGCCAACGCGATTTCAGCGTTTGATCTAAATGAAATAACATCGTGCGATCGGCCTCGATGGCATGAAGCTCAACGCCCGCTCCGAGTAAGGTGCGACTTAAGGTGCCTAAGCCAGGGCCTACTTCTAGAACACAGTCACCCGATTTAATTTCTGCTAATTCCAGAGATTTACGGACGATATTTCCATCCACCAAAAAGTTTTGCCCTAACCATTTCTTGGGCATGTGTGATAACTGTGCGAGTAGGTCCCGCGTTTCACCCAGAGATAAAGGGCCTTCGTTCATTATCCGCGGAAGGCTTTAAGCAAGGCTGCTGGGTTTTCCGCCCGCATTAAAGATTCTCCTACTAACAAGGCATTAGCTCCTGCTTTACGCATTCGCGCTGCGTCTTCGGCCGTTTTGATTCCGCTCTCCGCGACTTTCAGAATCGAAGAGGGCATCTGGGGTATCACTTTCTCCGCAAAACTTAAATCAATCTGGAATGTGGAGAGATTCCGATTATTTACGCCAATCATATTTGGATTATGTTTAAGAGCGCGCTCTAATTCAAATTCGTCATGCACTTCAAACAGCGTATCCAATCCTGATATTTGAGCCGCGGCATGAATGGGCTTAATTTCTTCATCAGTCAGTCCGCGAACAATAATTAAAATACAACGGGCGCCGGCTTGAGCGGCTTCGAGGACCTGAAAAGGGTGCACCATGAAGTCTTTACGAATACAAGGAAGAGGGTGACTGCTTTTGGCCTGATCGTTTACCACGTCGATCAAGTCCTGTAACTGACCATTAAAATATTTAGTTTCGGTTAAAACAGAGAGACACTCGGCACCGGCTTGGGCATAGAGTCTCGCTTGTTGAACCGCATTTACGTCGGTTTTAATCGTCCCGACGCTGGGGGAGGCTCGTTTAACTTCGGCGATAACCGTAAGCTGACTCGAGTTGTTCAGCGCATCGCGGAAACCAGGTGTCTTATTTCGGGCAGCAAATACGGCGAACTCTTGGTCCGTAACCGAACGCACGTAAGGTTGAATTTCCTTACGCTTGGCGTCCATGATTTCGGTCAACTTATCCATTCCTCTACCGAAACCACCAAAAGCATTCTGGCAATCGTTTTGACTCCGGGGGCAGAACTGACTCCATCGGGGCATGCAAGGAATTGACCGATTAATCACCACAACGGCCAAACTGCGCGCCCCCGATGGATGCCCATGGGACCGCGAGCAGACCCACCGAAGTATCTGCGACGCACTGGTCGAGGAGGTTGCTGAGGTCCTACAGGCCATCGACAAAAATGACGTACCCAATCTCCGTGAAGAATTAGGTGACTTACTTTTTCACGTCGTACTTCACTCGCAGATGGCGGAGGAAGCTGGACAATTTAATTTTAATGACGTCGCCAATGAGGTGAATGAAAAGATGGTTCGTCGTCACCCCCACGTCTTTGGTGACGGAAATAAATTGGGTGATAGTGCCGCGGTGATTCAACAATGGGAACAGATTAAATTAAAAGAGAAGGGCGAGCGCCCGGTCACCCTTTTCAAAGACTTACCTCCAGCACTAAACTCCATCTTGCTGGCTCGTGATGTGTGGAAACATATTCATAAAAAGAATTTAAATACGGGAACTTTAGTGGACCGTAAAAATATCGAGAGCAATCAAGAGCAACTTTCTGAAGCCTCGGCTGGAAAAAAACTTTTTGAGTTAATTGCGGCCTGTCGGAATGCGGGGATTGATCCCGACTCAGCGCTGCGTCGATTTACGCAAAATGTAAAAGACGAAGCCGAAAAGCATAACGCAAAACCGGCCCAATAATGTCTTCGGCTGAGCCCATCGTTGTCCATGTCGCTGGGCGTGCTGTCGAAGTTTGGCCCAAACTCTCTGAGCGTTCAACAAGAGTACGCCTATCGGTTAAGCCTGGTCCCAAGATTGTTTTATCTTATCCACCGCACACCTCTCAACGGGCGGTATTGGCTTTTCTCCACGATCAGATTCCTTGGTTAGAGCAGGCACTCAGTAAGACCCGGGCCACTCAACCCCATCTCTTAAAACATTTTTCCAAATTTAATTGGGTCACGATTGATGATCAGATTATGACTCTACAAATAAAAAATGGAGGACGCACCTTAGTTCAAATTAATCATGAAACGGAGACGGTCGATTTAACTTTACCCAAGGACGTCGAAGAACAAGCGGCCCTGCGTGCGACACGCAAATTGGCCGAAACTGGATTGAATTTAGCGGTGAGCAGATTAGCCAAAAAAACCAAGGTAACGGTGGGAGCTGTCAGCGTGCGTGATCAGACTACGCGTTGGGGCTCTTGCTCTACCACAGGAACCCTTTCGCTTAATTGGCGGCTTATTTTATTACCTCCGCTCATTCACGACCATGTGATTCTCCATGAGTTAGCCCATCGACTGCACATGAATCACTCCGACAAATTCTGGAATCAGTTGGCGCACTGGGATGCCGACTGGAAAAAGCACGACCGTGAGTTAACGAAACGTTGGAGCACTATTATGGATCTTGGACATCATGAATAAAGAATACGGACAGTCTCCCGATGAACTTTTCGACGTGGTTGATGAGAATGACAATGTCTTGCACCCGTTGAGCCGTGGCGAAATTCACAAGCGTCATCTCCGGCATCGTGCCGTGCATATTTTTTGGCTGAACCAAGCGGGCGAACTCTGTTTGCAACGTCGCTCCTACGCTAAAGACAATAGCCCCGGATACTTAAGCACTTCCTGTGCGGGACACGTCGACAGTGGTGAAAAATATATTCAAGCGGCAGTCCGTGAATTCAAAGAGGAATTAGGTATTACCATTAATGTGAGTGATTTGACCGAATTAGATTACGCCCCCTGCCATGAAAATCTCGGCAACGAGTTCGTAGTTTCCTATTTATTAAGAGGGGATTTCACTGCGCAAATTTTTAGACCCGAAGTGGACTCGCTGGTCTGGCGTACGCCCCAGCAAGTCATACACTGGACACAACAAGAGCCCGAGTTGTTTGCGACTCCGTTCCTTCATCTCTTGAGTCGCAACAAGATTTTAAAGAGCCTGCTGGGATAAGGTTTGAACTATTCGTTTAAAAGTTGTTAGATTCTTGCGTGTCAACGTCCTCGTCCGATCAACCCGAAAACCCGGTGAATACCCCTTGGTACCACTGGATTTGGGTGTTTCCATTGGCACTGTTTTTTCGGCTTTGGTTGGCTACCTTGCGTGTTCAAACGAATTTCAAAACCCAGACTGATGCCGATGGTCCGGTCATTATCATGCTCTGGCACGAGCGTTTATTTATCAGCCCGTTAATCAGTCAGAATTTTTTGGGTCGACCCGTCACGGCCTTAATCAGTACCAGTCGGGACGGCGGATGGTTGGTGGCATTTTTTAAAATCATGGGTCTACGCGCCGTCCGTGGTTCCTCCAGTAAAAGAGGAGCGTCGGCCCTGATAGAATTAACGAGGAATGTGAAAGTCGGACGCAATGCGGGCGTAACGCCTGATGG
>CAIMFE010000194.1 GCA_903840235.1 uncultured Opitutia bacterium
CAAGAAGCGAGGGGATTTCCTCGATGCCGAGGCTTGATTTTAGTTTTCATACTCTCATCTTCAACATTTCTCCGCACCGCCACCTTAGCTCAGCTGGTAGAGCATCTCATTCGTAATGAGAATGTCGCCGGTTCAAATCCGGCAGGTGGCTCCAGTGCAGAGAAAAATTTCGTAGCTCATTTGCTAATCTCGCTAAAACCTTAAACCTTAAACTATGACTCGTCGACCCAAGTCACCCTTGTCTAGCCGTGATCTCTCACGCAGTTACGATAAGAATTTTAAGGCCGATGACGCTTATCGGGCAACCTTGCCTGATATGCAGAATAAAGACGCCTCACAAATCCAAGGCGCCAATGTACCGATTCAACACGTAGGTATTTCTGGTTTCCGTCTGCCGATGTTAGTCGCTGCTCGCGATGGTAAACCGATCCCGCTGGAATGCACCATCACTGGTACCGTTTCTCTCGCTGCAGATCGTAAGGGCATCAACATGTCGCGCATCATGCGCACGTTCTACGAATTTAAAGACCGTGTGCTTTCCCATGAATTACTCGAAGAGATTTTAATTCGTTATAAGAAAGACCTCGATTGTAGCCGTGCGCGAATCTTAGTCGAACTGCGTTATCCTATTTTACAAAAATCACTGCGCTCGGGCCTCGAAGGTTGGCAGTATTACCGCGCGGTGTTAGAAGGAACCATTGATGACCTCGATCGCGTTCGTCGCTACATCCATTTAGATTTCGTTTATTCATCAGCTTGTCCTTGTTCAGCTGAATTAACCGAACACGCCCGCGAAGAGCGCGAGGTTTACGGTATTCCTCATTCGCAACGTTCTAAGGCCCGCGTGATTGCCGAGGTTTCACCTGGTAAGAGTTTATTTATAGAAGACATGCAGGAACTTTGCCTCGCCGCGATTCACACCGAGACTCAGGTCATGGTGAAACGCGAAGATGAACAGGCTTTCGCTGAATTAAACGGTGCTTATTCTAAGTTTGTTGAAGACGCCGCGCGTGTGATCTACGAACAATTCGATCGCGACTTACGGGTGCGTGACTTCGTCATCGCCTGTTCCCATTTAGAGTCATTGCACTCCCACGATGCCGTTTCGGTAATTAATAAGGGGATGCCCAGCGGACTTTCGGCTGATTTCAGTCAATTTAGAGATTTGATTTGTTAATTTTCTGACGGCTTGCCCAATCTCTGGCAGCCGCCTAGGTTTGTCGGAATGAGGGGGTAGCTCAGTTGGATTAGAGCAGCAGCCTTCTAAGCTGCGGGTCGCGGGTTCGAGCCCCGCCCTCCTCACCACTTTATTAGACGATACCCAACCACAGGTTGGGCTTGTCGACTTCATCGCATTTTCGCATAAATAAATTATGCAAATTCACGTCGCCCGCGATTCTTCATCGCTCGGAGTATTTTCCGTAGCAGAGGTTATCTCGGGTCTTCAAAGCGGAAGATTTTTAATGACCGATCTCGCCTGGCGTGAAGGGATGTCCACTTGGGTGATGCTCGCTCAGTGGAGTGAGTTTGCCGGAGTTCTACCTGCAGCCCGGCCCGACGTTATTCCTCAATCGAATAACATTTCTCTTACTGTCCCTTGGGAAAAATCACCCTCTCTCGGAAGTTATTTTGAAACTATCAAGGGTGCGATTCTCAGTCCTTACGCCACCTTTGCTTCGGGTACTTTTGGTTTTAAACAGTACATCGCCTTTGCCTATATCACCGCCTTGCTTTTAGCGCCGTTCAGTATTTTTGGACAATTACACTCGGGTGACGTTAACCAAAACATTGCAGAATTTTTAGCGTCCATGGATTCTGTTAAGTTTGCGGATGCTATTCACCAACTCGAAAATACAACCACCGCCCCAGCCGCGGCATGGTTTGGAGTCATTTGTTACACTATTTTTTACCCATTCTTTATCGCGCTCTTTGGAGTTTTTCTCTGGTTAGGGTTAAAATTATTTAGAGAAAATGTAACCCTCGAACAAACGGTGGTAGCTTTAATTATCAGTCTCTCCGCCGTGAATGTAGTCTCCGCCCTGATTCTTCTTACGGCTCCTTATAAAATATATTTCCTTTTAGTAGCCCTCTCCGCCATTCCTTCGATTATTATTTCCTGCCGGGCTACCGCCGCAGTTTTAAAAGTAAGCCCGTTCAAGGTTTTTGGTGTATGGTTCTTATGGGGTATCGTCAGTTTTTGCTGCTGTTGCGTTTTAGCAGGCGCTCTTGGTGCAATTTTTGCAGGAGCAGGAGCAGCATTCTAAAATAGTTTATAATGGTTCGATTAGTTCGCAGGCCCGCTTTCCCTAGTGAGACGAATCACGAGCTCGTTTGGCCCTTGGTTTTTATCGGCTTCAACATTTTTGCTTTTATATTTTTTGCCCTTGGAGGAACTTCGCCAGGTTGCCTATTCTTTAATTTTACCAGTATCCCTTGTTTAGGTTGCGGCGCCACCCGCTGTGCTCGTCAATTAAGTCACCTCGATTTTTGGTCGGCCTTTAAATACAACCCAGGGGTTTTCGCCCTCTATTTACTGGGGTTTATTTGGACGATTTATTCCGCCGTTTTTTGGCTTCGTCGAGACCACTTGCGACTTCGCTTAGTTATCTCCGAAAATAACCGCAGTGTACTTTTAAAGATTCTATTCTTAGTCTTGTTAATCCACTGGTTGTGGC
>CAIMFE010000195.1 GCA_903840235.1 uncultured Opitutia bacterium
ACGCCCGACGCTAATAACGGACAAGCCTAAGCGGTTCTAAGTAGAATTCAGTATAAAGCCCGATGGATTTAAAATTCATCGGGCTTTTTGTTGCCCGAATTAAATCGACCCTCAATCTGGCGGGTAGTCCCCTATGTCCCGCGCCCTTCGCATTAGTCTAATCGCACTCGGAAGTATCGTTTTACTGCTTGGACTGCTGGTACTTTATATTGATTCGGAATTAAAACCTGAACCTCTCGGCAAACGCGTGGCGGTTCTACTCTCCGAAGCAAAAATCAAAGGCGGCATTACTAAAGTCCAAGCGGCCCTCGACGGAACTTTTAGCGCCGAAGGCGTCGACCTCACCCTTCCCAACGGCACCCAAATCAAAGTAGCCTCACTCGATGGAAAAATAAATATTCTATCCACGGTCTTCGGTACACTGAGTTTAGATAAAATTGAGATTAAAAATATTGAGGTCGACCTCTCCCGCCCTGTCCCAATCACCGGACCCAAAGTTCCTGAAAGTAACGCAGCCTCTAAACTGCCGAAATTTACTATTGGCGCGTATGCTATCACCGGTCGTGCCACCCTCGCGGATGATTATTTAATTCGCTTCAGCGTCCGCGGTGATTCGTTTGATTCAGCCGGACGTATTGATCTGCGCGCAGGTATCGCGTGGCCTGGATTTACTATCGGAACTAATAAAACATCCCCACGTGCCGAAATTACTTTAAAAGCCGACCTGCAAAGACCGCTCGGTGGAGACGGTACACGCATCGATCATTTACTGAAAGATTTTCGAAACATCGATTTACAGTGCATTGCGAAAGACGATAGCCCGCTCAACGCCGGAAGCATGACGCTCAATTTGGTCGGAGCCCGTGATAAAGATAGTAAACTCATTCTCAACGGTACCCTGCGCGACAGTTATCAAAACGCAGCCACCCAGTTTAATCTCACAGAGATTGATGGTAAAATCAATGGCACCGCCCAGTTCAGCCTCGATCCGAAAAAATTAGGCGTCCTAAGCGACAGTCTACCCGCTTGTGCCATCACTGGAAAACTCGAAGCCGAACTGAATGCGCTCAGCGGCCAGTGGTATGTAAAAACCGATAGCAATTTAGCCTGGTCCAATCTTTCTCGTTATTCGAAAACAATTAAAAGTAATACCAAGTCGGAATGGAACATTAAAGCCGAAGCGAAAAAGAGCGAAGAAGGTCTGACCATCCAGAGCTTAGCCATCGTCGGTAATGGTATTAACTTAAGTTTAGTTCAGCCGTTGTCTTGGAAGCCGGGTCAGGAAATTAAAGATACAAAATTAAACTGCGTCGCCCGCCAAGCGCCTCTGATTTCACTGAATCCCATCTTGGCATCAATGAATTTAGCCGTGATCGATGGACAGTGGTCGGGCGAAGCGGAAATAAGTTTAGTTAAAGGCGAACCGCAGATTAAAACGATTATCCCGCATCGCTTTGAAAATCTAACCATCGAACGCAGTGGAAAAGTTCTGGTTCAAGGCATCACTGTCGACCTGCCCATACGCGCCGAAGGCACCACGGTCTTTTTTGCACCGCTCAAAGTGAGTTGCCCAAGCGGCGTCATCGCCTCAGGCGAAGCTTCCATAAACTATAGTCAGGACGGTAGTGGATCGGCGAATGGAAATCTGAATATTGGTATCGCTGAATTAGCAAGCCAACCAGGCTGGGAAGATTTACCGACCGATAAATTACAAGGGGTGCGTGCGGTGACTCAGTTCCAAGTGAGTCTCGATGCGAAACAAAATATTACAGTTAAAAAACTGGAATCACAAATCATCCGCCAGAACTTAGAATTACTTCAAGTTAAGCTTCGTCAACCCTACGCACTGAATGGACCTAAGCCCACGGGTGTGCTCTTAGAACTTACGGCAACCAAGTTACCCCTCGAATCCTTAGGTGCCCTTGTCCCTGGCTTAAGTATTTCAGGCAGTCTCGATAAAGCCGAACTCGTGGCGGGCTTTAAAGCTGATGGCTTATTTATTCGGACAGAAGGATCGCCGGTTTCGTTCGTCGATACCACCGTGGGCTGGAAAAATAAAACTTGGGTGAAACGCTGCGATTTAGCTGCTTCACTTGATTTATTCTTCGGCGAGAAAAGTAGCACGATGAATTTCACCCACGCTACTTTGAAAAATCGGACGAGAACTTTAGCGGACGGCGATTGTACGATTGGACTTGGACAAGGTAGCACGTCATTAAATCTCACCGGCAACCTAGGGGCCATCGCTGAACAACCTTTCGGTGAAGCTATTTCGAATATCGCCACTGGAAATTACCAAGTAAAAGCGAACGTCGTTAACGGTGGAGAAATATCCACATCCGTTAAAGTGACTGATTTGAGCTTCAAAGATCGCCCAGCAAAAATTAAAAATGTAGCGTTCGTTGGCCAATGCACACCGAACTCCGACGGCTTAACCGCCGAAGGTATGGTGAAAATGCAGGTGGATAAAATTTCTGAAGGCAAAATTTCTATCACCCAAAAAATTAAAGGTGCGAAGACAGACTGGAAAGTGAACGCTAACTTCGAATCCATTCAGGGTGATGATGTGTTACAGCTCTTATCGAAGAGCACAGACGAAAATGTGAAGCCCACTAAAAAGAATACTCAAGTGGACCGCGTACCACTCTGGACTAATCACACTGGAAACGTTCAGTTGCTGGTCAAAAAGGCGCTTCTGCAAGGAATTCAAATCGAGAATCTAGCTCTGAAAGTAGAGGCTACCGACAATCAGATCACGCTCTCAAAAGTCGCAGGTAAATTTGCGAGCGGCACTTTAGCGGGTGACGGCAAGCTTGTCTTTCAGCCCACCACCGTCGGCGGACCTTATATTTTAAATAGCAAAGTCAGCCTAAACCAATTCGACTTCAGCATCATCGCCACAGCCTTCCCAGCGCTCAGTGATTTCATTCAGGGCAAAGGCGATGCCACCGTGACCGCTGATGGCGTGGCACCTAATTGCGAAGTGCTTGTTGATAAATTAAATATTAATGCGAGTCTGCTTTCTAAGGACGGACGGATTCAAGCTTTTGGTAAGCAAAATAGCGCGATGGCGATTACCGCAAGTAAAGCGGGCGAAACGGCCAATTTATTGGGCGGTATTGCCATCCTTGCGGGAGCACTTACCAAAAATCAGGCGCAAGGTGAAAAAATTGCTAAAGTAGGTCTGGCGGTAACCACCGTCGGCAAACTTCAGAAATCACTTTCGCAATTTAATTACAAAACTGCCGAAGTACAAATTCAGCGTTTATCTGATGGAACTTTAAAAATTAATAAGACGCTCATCAAAAATGACGTCTTAAGTTTCTCCGCGGCCGGAAAAATTTCGGCAGATCGGGCACTATCGATGATGGATTGGCCTTTAAATATTAAGGCCGATTTACGCGGGGCGGGTGAATACAAAGAATATTTCACGACTTTAGGTTTTGCCAATCCGCAGCCCTCTCCCGATGGACTCACCCAAGGTCCGGGCATTGAATTTACTGGCTCCATTAACAATCTGAAGAACGACTTAGAACAGCGACTCCAAGCTGCGATTAACAATATTCAGTCGGGACTAAATTCTGGAAATCAAAATCCGACCCAAGGAGCTCCGACCGCGCCTAACCCCACTAACATGGTGCCCAGAAGGGTTAACCCTCTTGATTCCATTTTGGGTCGTTAATAAAATTGAGAAATAAATTTGGCATCATCGGGTGGGGATTTTTGATAATCGTTTCCGTAGCGCTCATCGCCCTCGCCCAAGGTTCAGCAGGCTTTGGTTGGGGGAAGGATTACGAACTTCTGGCCTTACGATTACCCCGAGTGTTGGCCGCAGTCGTGGCGGGATTCGCCTTAGGCATCGGCGGTGGCACTCAACAAGGGCTCTTCCGCAATCCACTCGCCGACCCAGGATTAACCGGAGTCTTCGGCGGAGCACTTTTAGGTATCGCAATCATGATGGCCAGCGGTGGCACCTGGGTGTGGGAAAATACTTGGGCCATTTCTGTAGCCGCCTTTGCTGGAGCCAGTCTCATTTCAATTTTACTTGTGATCGTCGGCGGTGGCGGTTCCACGTCGAAACTTCTTCTCACGGGACTTGGACTCAATGCCTTTGCCGCAGCGGGCACCTTAATCATCGCCAATTTATTTAGCTCTTCGCGCGATGTTTTATTGAGCGGAATCACGGGCGACTGGCTCGGCTTAGCAACGCTTTCAAGCATCATGTGGCCCATAGGACTTTGTCTTGCCGCATCCATTCTCTTGTTAGTCCAAGCACGCGCACTGGATCAATTATCACTCGGCGAAGAAGTAGCGCAAACACGTGGGCTCGACGTTAACTCCATTCGACGAAGAGGAATAATATTAACCGCCTTAGCCGCGGCCGCCGCGACTTGCTTAGTCGGACAGGTGGCCTTCGTTGGATTAATTGCCCCGCACTGTGCGCGAATTTTAATTGGTCCCCGACATAAGTTCATGTTGCCACTCGCCGGCCTCATCGGTGCGCTCTTACTTTTATTAGCCGACACCCTGGGCCGCTCGCTCTGGCCCCAAACTCCCCTCTCCGCCGCAGCGATGACTGCTCTCTTAGGCGCTCCCGTGTTCATCTGGATTGCCTCACGCCACCATGAGTAATCCGCTCATCCAGTGCCGTCAATTATCGGTCGAGCAACAAAGCTCACCGATATTAAATGATATCAACTTAGAAGTCTTCAGCGGACAGAGTCTTGCGATTGTCGGACCTAATGGCGCTGGAAAAACCACCCTGCTCAGATCTCTGGCGGGTTTAATTCCTCACGCCCGTGGCGAAATCAATATCCGCGGAAAAAATATTTTGAACATTTCACCCAAAACTCTCTCTGAGTTTTTATCTTATTTACCACAAAATCCAACGTGTGCCTGGGATTTTACCGTTCGTGATTTCGGTGAACTCTCCATGCATCCAGATTTATTCGAACATTGGATAAGTCGCTTCAAACTTAACGGAAAACTAGGTTCACCCTTATCACAACTTTCTGGAGGAGAAAGAAAATCGGTTCATCTCAGTCTCGCCTTCAGCGTGCTCGGCAATCCACTACAGAAAATATTGTTATTAGACGAGCCCACCGCCGCCCTCGATCATGATCGAGCTCTCTTGGTTGCACTGGCCATCAAGGAATTTACCGAGGCGGGGGCGGCGGTTTTATGCACAACGCACGACCTGCCCCTTGCGCAATCCTGCAAAGAAATTTTAGTTTTGGATGCTGGACGGGTAATTAAAAAAGGCTCACCGAATGATATTTTAACGGCTGATTTGATTAAGCTGATTGGAAATAAATAATTAAGCACTCGGCAGCAGCTGCCCAGCACGCGCGGACGCAAACAAGTATTGTTGAGCCAGACCAGCAGCGGAGCCGAAGTGAATGCGTCCAAAGGTTTCGAAGTCAGCCGGACGTTTATAATTCAATCCGTAAGCGGACGACAAAGCCTGAACAATCCAGGTATCCACTGGAAAAGATTCTAGTCTTTGAAAGCCAAACAAAGCCACACAAGCCGCCACCTTAGGTCCCACTCCAGGCAGGGTCTGTAATTTTCCAATTAAGTCAGGCGTCGAAAGTTTTTGAAATTCTTCCACCCACTGTGGTTGCGATTCTAAAACGCGGGCCGTATTACGAATAAAGTTTGCCCGATAACCCAGCGCGCAGGCCTTCAATTCGGCATCGGTCGCTCGAGCTAAAACTGTCCAAGTGGGAAGTTGATGAAAGGAACCGCCAATTGGTTCGCCCAGTTGATTAGCTAAACTGGCGACCATTTTCCTAATCTGTAAAATACGCTTATTCGAACTGCATAAAAATCCGATTAAAGTTTCATGGGGGTCGTGTTTTAAAATTCTTAAACCCGGAAAATTTTTCAGCGCACGGTCGAGTACTGGATCCGAGCGCCACGGCAAACGATCGATGAGTTTAGCCTGCTGACCTTGGGCATCAAAATAGCTTAAGAGAAATTCTTCTGTGCAGGCGGCCGAGGGGCAAGTCCGCCACTGCAAATGATTTTGATGATGACTTAGGCTGACGAGAGAATTTCCGAGCGGACCCGTCCAAATTCCGTCTTTATCTTTTTCCCAACGGAAGGACTGACCGCCATCGAGTTGCTCGGCTAAAGATTTTTCTGCAATAGGGTGCGATAACGGCAATGTCCGCCACTCAGTCCACGAAAGAGCGGTCATGAAATTACTTACTTTGTAGATCAACCCGAGTTCCCCACAGGAAACTATGCTCGGAGGCCAGCACCTTGCCTTGACCATCCAACACGCTTAAACGCCACGCAATAGGCGACCAGCGACCTAGCCCAGCGTCTTTACCCGTGAGACCAATGACTAACTCACCCAGGGGAAACTTCGGGAGTAATTTGAGAGAAAAATCGTAACGCTCGGGAGTGGATTCTTCAGTGCGAACAATTTCTAAAACCAAGCGACCTTCGGGAGGCGGATCAATATCCAGTTTGATATAAAAATAATATCC
>CAIMFE010000196.1 GCA_903840235.1 uncultured Opitutia bacterium
ATTGGCGGAGCTTCCATCAAAGACATCGAACATTTTAGATTAGCGGGTCAACAAGCCGGCATCGCTTTTCAATTGGTTGACGACTTGTTAGACACTCAAGGAACCACGGCCAGCTTAGGCAAACCCGTGGGAGCGGATAAAGATAATGATAAATTAACTTTCGCTAATCTTTACGGCGTCGAAGCGACCCGTGCGCGTATCAAGCAACTAACTGATGGTGCCGTAGAAAACCTGCGGGCCTGTGAAGCGAATACAGATTTTCTCTGCACGCTCATCACGCAGATGGCTTCTCGTAAAAGTTAATCGTCTAAGCGTCGACCGGAGGACGGTAACTGATCTGGTAAGAACGCGTAATAGGTTCCAATCCATAATCTCCAGGCAAATCCATGGATGAAAAATGGGAGAACGAATGCTGCGATTACCGCGATTTGGATAGCATGATCGGTGGAGATCCAATTTTTAGTCAGACAAAGTAAAAGGACGGGCAAGACGCCGAATGAAATCAGTCCGTAGTTCCAAACAATCGAGCCGAGGAAAAAACCTTCTTTGCGTCGCAGGGTCATACCACATCCCGCGCACTTCATCGGTGTATTAAATAATTTTTTCCAAAGCGAAACACCAGGCGAATTAATATCGTGATTACAATCAGGACAATGACCACGAGCGGATCGCCAAAAGATATCGGGTCGAAATGCCATACCCTAAAGGCTAACAGTTAAAGTACTCCTGTAAAGAAAAGGGCCGACTCTCTTGGGAAAGTCGGCCCTTTTAGTGATAAATCGGACTGATTACTCAGCAGCGGTTTCGCCTACGGTGTAACGCGTGAAGCGAACGACGGAAACCTCTTCTCCAACTTTCTTGGAGAGTTCGGCTAACAATTCGATAACCTTCTTATCGGGATCACGGAAGAAGGACTGTTCGAGTAAGCAAACTTCAGCGAAGTACTTATCGACGCGGCCGGAGATAATTTTCTCAATGTTAGATAATTGAGATTTTTTACGACCTTCCGCAGCGATGAGTTGTTTTTCAGCTACACCGATACGCTTGGTTAATTCAGCAATCGCTTCGGCGTTGTTCGCAGTCGTTTGTTCAACGAGTTGACCTTTATAGTCTTCGATCACGCGCTTCACTTCTTCGATCGCTTTATCCGCTTCAGATTTAGTGAATTCAAGAGCGATTTCTTTTTCCTTCGCAACCACTTCAGGAGAAACATCTTCGCGACGAACGAAACGTCCGTTGTTAGCGACGACTTGCATCGCCATTTGACGGGCGAATTCAGCAACATCGGCATGCGATGCACCGGCAGGTGATTTCGTGGAAAGCTCAAGGAGGACAGCGATTTTTGCACCCGTGTGAACGTAGGCGGAAACGCGGCCAGAACCTGAAGCTGGGAATTTTAAAACACGGGAGACTTTTAGGTTCTCGCCGATTTTGGTGACTTGATCGTTTAAGAAGTCATTTACCTTACGGCTCTTGTCAGCGTGGTATGCTTGATCGAGGAAGTTATCGACGCC
>CAIMFE010000197.1 GCA_903840235.1 uncultured Opitutia bacterium
ACAACGCATTAAGATGGACACGTTGATTGTGATTACTAATGCCACCTCCGGTTCAGCCGCTACCAGCATCGCAAATGCCGGACCATTCGAAAAAACTACCGCCAGTTTTGCCGTGAATAAAGACGCTAAAATTTTAGCCGCTCTGTTTACTGGAAACTTCCCATCCGCATTCCCCTTGGGTGCACCGGCCGATAACAAAAAGCCCGCGGCACCCACAAAGACAGTGCATTTAAAAGAATCCGCCAAACCAGGAAAGCTCCTGGTCGTTGCCGATTCAGATTTTCTTTTAGATCCCTTTACCGTCCGACAAAAACAAATGAACGGGCAAATCGTTGCTGAGGAAATTAATGATAATCTGAAATTTGTTGTTAGTGCACTCGAAAGCTTGGGTGGCAGTAACGACTTAGTCAGTCTTCGCGCCAAGGGCACATCGCTCCGCCCTTTCAAGGTAGTCGCCAATCTCGAACGTGAGGCGCAAATCAAATACCAATCCAAACTCGATCAAATTGAAAAAAGCATCGAAGCGGCGAATACCAAGATTACTGAAATATCTAAACGTTCAGGCGGAGATTTATCCAAAGGGCTGGTGATTACGCCCGAATTACAGAAAGAACTCGAACGATTCCAAACGGAAATAGAAAAATTGTCTGAAGAACGAAGAATTATTCGTCGGGGACTAAATGAGGACGTCAACTCCCTCGGTCGCCGCCTACAAATAATCAATCTGCTCATCGGACCCGCTATCGCCGCCCTCTTCGGATTACTCTACACTCTCTATCGTCGTCGTAAAAGCGCCTAATCTCTATGCGAAACAAAACACTCTTAGTGGGCACCCTGTTGCTCGGACTGACTACGCTCGTTGTCTTAAATATTAATAAATCGAGCGATGACGTTAAGCCTGTCACCAAACCATTAATCGATAACGAGATTCTTAATCGCCCGGCCCGCCTCGTGATTAAGAGTGGCGGAAAAACATCGACCATCGAACACCTCAATGGCGATTGGGTAGTTAAAGAACGCTTTGACCTGCCCGCTGATATCGAAAATCGCCTGCTCCCTTTAATCGCCTCTCTTCAAAAAACTGAGAACTTTGGTCTGCTCACCAGTAACCCCAAGCGACTCGAAAAACTCAATCTGTCGGACACTTTAATTTTAATCACCGGTGAGAACGGAAAGACCTTTGCTGCGGAAATGGGCAAGCCGACTGATGACGCTCTCGGAAATGCTATGCGCATCCAAGGCGAAACTTCTGCGATACGCACGAATTTTACGGGGTATATTGAGGCCGATCCCGCTGCTTGGATTAATCCTATTTTATATTCCGTTAAATCTGAAGACGTCAAAGGCGTGACCTTTAAATTTACAGATCAAAAAACTGTCTTCACTCGATCGGCCAAAGATAAAAAATTTAATGACCAAGAAAATCCTTGGTTGGAGGACTTTGTACTCAATCTTGCAACGCTGCGCATCACGGATGCCCAAGGAAAAGGTATTACCACCACCGAGCAGGCATTTAAACAATCCAGCGTAATCATTTTTGAATTATTTGATGGCAGCTCCATCACTACCACT